>CAZNBB010000049.1:0-24999 GCA_964571225.1 uncultured Gammaproteobacteria bacterium | reverse complement strand
AAAACACAACAGGCCCGGAGGCGGTGCTGCCCCTCCGGGCCTGTCACTACGGGCCGGCAGATCGTTCAGAAGCGATCCCGGCGCCCATCGCGACGGTCATCGCCCTGCACAGGCTCGCCGGTCGACGGATCCAGGAACAGCCGGTGGGCATGGCGGCGGCCGGCGAAGTTGAACATGCCGTCCAGACTGCCCGCCTTGGCATCGAACGACTGATCGCCGATCCGGCCCAGGTGCCAGTTGTCCTCGATGAAGCGCAGAATGGACGACTGGTCGGTTACGCTGTGGTCCACATAGTTGACCTTGGCCCAGGGCGACACGACCATCAGCGGCAGACGCGGGCCGTAGCCGCAGCGATCCAGGTACGCGCCGTCCTTCGCCGACCCGCAGGTGCCCGGTCCGGTCAGACTGTCGTAGGCCGAGTCGTTGGACTGGTTCACCACCGGTGCCAGCACATGGTCGTACCAGCCGTCGGAGTCGTCATAGGAGATAATGACCGCCGTGTTCTTCCACTGCGGCATCTTCTCCAGACGGTTGATGGTATCGACAATGAAGGTCTGCTCGTCGATCGGATCGGAATAGCCGGCATGACCGTCCTGCGCCATGGGAGCTTTCAGGAAACTCACTGCCGGCATGTCGCCCGCCTTGGCCGCCGTCCAGAAGTCGCTCAAATCATACTGGTGGTTCGCCTGGTCCGTACGACCGATCATGGCCACCGAGGTGGGCGGAAGGTGGTGGGGATTGGAGGTCTGCGGATAGTACTGGAAAGGTTCATGGTGGGGGCTGTACATGGACACCATCTGGCCGCCGATGTTGGCGCTCTTCGAACCGCACACCGCCGTGCCGTCCGCGTTGCGGCTGGACGGACGGAAGCCGCCCTGGAACCAGCCCCAGGTCACGCCCCTGGCATTGAGCAGGTCACCGACGTTCTTGCCGGTCATGGCCACCGTCGTGCCGCCGGAACAGTCGTCATAGGCCGGATTGGGATCGCCGATGACCGTGCCGTTGGCGGTATTGTTGGTCACGTCGGCAGGGGTCGCGCCGTGGGTCTGGCCGGCAACCAGATTCAGGGCGCCGACGGTGGACGGACCATAGGTGGTCCCGAAGGAATTGTCGCTCATGGCGAAGTGCTGGGCGTAGTTCCAGAGCGCGGTGACCGTGTTGCCGTCGTAGTAGCCCATCACCTGGGTGGGATCGCAGCTGTTGTACGTCGCGCCGGTGCTCTGAACGAACTTGTCCATCAACCCCGCGTCGGCGGCCTTCTGTTCGTCGGCGTAGCGGTGGTCCATATCGCAGGTCAGCGCCTGGGAGCGGTCCAAGCGATACGGGTTCGCCATATTCGGGTTGTCGTTCAACAGATCTTCCGTGAGGCCGTTAACGGACGGCGTTCCGCGGCGGGCGACGAAACGCGGCTCACCGGCCTTGTTGGCCGCGTGGGGATAGGTGGCGAAGTAGTGGTCGAAGGAGACGTTTTCCTGAAAGATGACGACCACGTGCTTGATGGGCGTCGCGGTATCTTGAAGGCCGTCCGCAGCATATGAGGGCGTGCCGCCAGCCTGCAGCGCAACGCCCAACGCGAGGGCCGCCACGAGCTTATTCGGTCTGAACGAAGCATTTCGGAGCGCGTTCATCAAAGTCCTCCCGAGACTGTTGAGTTGGTATCTCTGCAAGCAGTCGTGACTTGCAAGGGCGGCAATCTACGCGTGAACCGTGACCGGATTATTGCGATTCAAAGAAACATCAATGTATTGTAAAACTTACGTAAATCATCTCTGTTGGGTTTACACTCCGTTTGCATACTGCTGCCGACCCAGCCGCCCCCCGGCCGCCGGCCAGTCTCCGAGCCCACCTTCGTACCACCCGATGGCGCGTCGCACGGGGGCGGTCCGTTGAATCCTTCGTGGTGTCGAAACCCCGGAACTGTCGACGATCTGAAAAGTCGCAGGCAGTGGGACCAAACGCATGGAGGCGAAATGACGAGAGAACTCACCAGCACGCAGTTGCAGGCACTCAAATCCGCACTACAGCAGCGCCGGGCCGGCCTGCTGGATTCCATACGCGAGCAGTTGCTGGATACGGAGCGGCAGTCCTACGCCGAGTTGGCCGGTACGGTTCACGATCTGGAGGACGAATCCGTGGCCAGCCTGCTCGAGGACCTCGGCCATTCGCAGATCGACCGCCATGTGGAAGAGGTTCGCGACATAGACGCCGCCCTGCAGCGCCTGGCGGAAGGCAACTACGGCTATTGCGTGGACTGCGGGCGGGAGATCGAGTACGAGCGCTTGTTCGTGCAACCCACGGCCAGGCGCTGCCTCGATGACCAGAAGAAACGCGAGCGCACTTTCAAGGACGTCGGACAACCCACGCTCTGAACGACCGGGTCATTCCAGCGCGGGCGACTCCGTCGCGACCGCGGCCTGTCGACGCGGGTTGGACAGCAACAAAAGCATCGGAATGGCCAGCAGGGTCACCAGCATCATGAACCGGAAGTCGTCCGCGTAGGCGATCATCGACGCCTGGCGGGTGATTTCCGCGTTCACGGCCGCAAGACCGTGTACGGTGTGGGTATCCCAGGCGGGCGGAAGATAGGGCGCCCTATACAACGGATTGTACGGGGTCACCTGCTCGGCCAGAACGGAATGATTGATCTGTATGTTGCGGCTGAGCAAAGTCACGATCACGGAAATGCCGATGCTGCTGCCGATGTTGCGTACCAGGCTGAAGATGCCGGCGGCTTCGGTACGGTGCCGCTGCGCCAGGGTCGCAAACGCAATGGTGCTGAGGGGCACGAAAATGAACCCGAGCCCCAACCCCTGCAGCACACCACTCCATACGATGAGGCTTTGACTGGTCTGCAGGGTGAAGCCGGCCATCTGCCACAGCGATATCGATGTCAGTGCCAGTCCATTGAAAATCAGCAGGCGCGGATCCACGCGGGCCACCAATCGTCCCACCAGAAACATGGCGATCATGGTCCCCACACCCCGCGGTGCCAGCACCAGGCCGGTGGTCACCACCGAGTAGCCCAACAGCCCCTGGAGGAACGGCGGCATGATGGCGAGGGTCGCCAGCAGGATGACTCCGACCACGAAGATGAAGAACAGCCCGGCGGCGAAGTTGCGGTCCCTGAGCAACTGAGGGTCGATGAACGGATGCTTGGTCGTGGCCGCATGCACCAGATAGAGGTAGAAACCCAGACCTGCGATCACGGCCTCAATGACGATATGGGGCGAGGTGAACCAGTCATTGCGCTCTCCGGTGTCGAGCATCAGCTGCAGCACCCCTATCCCCAGGCTGAGCAGCACGAACCCGAAGATATCGAAAGGCCGGTCCTTGTTCCGATCCGTATCCGGGACGTATCTCAATATGAACAGGAACGCGAGAATACCCACCGGCAGATTGATGTAGAACACCCAGCGCCAGTTGTAGAACTCGGTCAGGTAGCCGCCCAAGGTGGGGCCCAGAATCGGCCCGACCATTATTCCCACGCCCCACAAGGCCATGGCCTGTCCATGTCGCTCCCGGGGGTAGCTGTCGAGAAGGACCGCCTGGGAAAGGGGCACCAGGGCGGCGCCGAACACACCCTGCAGGAGCCGGAAGACCACGATCTCGGAGAGGGTCTGAGCCATGCCGCACAGCACCGACATGACGGTGAATGCGCCTACTGAAATCAGAAATAGCTGCTTGCGCCCGAGCCGGCTCGCGAGCCAGCCGGTGGGAGGCGTCATGACGGCGGCGGCGACGATGTAGGACGTCAGCACCCAGGCGATCTGATCCTCGGTCGCGGAGAACGTGCCTTGCATGTGGGGCAACGACACATTGACGATGGTGGTGTCGAGCACCTGCATCACGGTGGCGAGCATCACCGCAAAGGTAATGACGCCGCGATGGGTATCCGCAGCGTGGACGCTGTCGGCCTCGGTGCTCATTGTGCCGTCGGCGACTCGGCAAAGGCCTTGCGTATGAACGCCAGCAGTGCACGCCGGTGGCCCGTATCGATGGTCACCGTGACACTCATTCCGGCCCGCAAACGCGGCGCGTCTCGCAACGGAGCCAACGCCAGACGCACAGGCACCCGCTGCACCACTTTCACCCAGTTGCCGGTGGCATTCTGCGCAGGCAGCAGGGAAAACTCCGCTCCCGTGGCAGGGCTGATACTCGCCACCCGGGCGTGCCAGACATGGCCCGGGTAGGCGTCCACCGTAATGGTCGCCTGTTGACCCGTATGCACGTAGGTCAACTCGGTTTCCTTCAAATTGGCCTTCACATAATGATGGTCTTCCACCAGACTGAACGCCGCTTCGCCCGGGGTCACGTAGTCCCCCACTTCCACGGTCTGGGGCCCGACGATACCTTCGATAGGCGCGCGCACTTCCGTGCGTTTCAGATCCAGCGCAGCCTGATCGCGGGCCGCCAATGCGACCAGATACTGGGGCTGTTGATCGGTGGGCAGGTCAGGACGACTGCCGAGTTGCGCCCGCACCTGAGCGATCGCGCTGTTAATCGCCCGCGCGCGCAGTTTGGCCGCGTCCAGTTGATGGCGAGCCTGGTCCAGGTCGCTGGCGGAAAGGGCGTGACGAGCGGCCAGCTTGCGGCGCCGGGCGAACTCGCGGGCGAAATAACTGATGTCTTCGCGCGCCTGGGCGAGCTCCGCCTGCTTTTCCTGATACTGGGCACGCAGCGCATCAATGGAATTGCGCACCGACTGCAGGTGTGCATCGGCCCGCTGCAGGGCCAGCCGATAGTTGGAGTCATCGATACGAAACAGCAGCTCACCGGCATGAACCGGTTGGTTTTCGGCGGCCGCCACTGCCACCACGCGCCCCGCAACCTCCGCCGCCACATTGACGCGGGTCGCCTGCACGTACGCGTCCTCGGAACTGACGTAACGCCCGCCGGTGATATACAGATAGCCGCCGATGATCAGCACCAGCAGCGGTCCTCCGATCAGAAGCAGCAGACGCAGACGCGCCTTCCCTTCCTCGCCGCGGCTCCGGAACAACAGCTTTCGCACCTCAGTCATGACGCCTCTTCGCCGTCCGTGACGGCTCCACCTGCGAACCATCGGCAGGCTCCGCACCTTCCCGTTCCAGCAGGTTGTGTTTCAGTCGCTGCAGCGTGTCGAGCAGGTGTTCCTGTTCTTCGGGCCGCAGACCGGCCATGGCCTCCGAACGAATGTCCCGGGAAATGTCTCGCATACGATCCAGGATCGGATAGGCCTTCTGAGTCAGATACAGGGCGTTGGCCCGCCGGTCGTCCGGATGGGCGCGGCGCTCCACCCAGCCCGCCGCTTCCAGGCGGTCCACCAGCCGGCACAGGGTGATCTTTTCCACCTCCAGGATGTCGGCCAGCGCGGACTGGGTCAGGCCCTCGTTACGGCGCAAATGGGCGATCACCGACCACTGGGCGCGGGTCAGCCCCAGGGCGCGGGCACGCCGATCGAAGCGTTTGCGCAGAAGCCGGGAAACATCGTGGAGCAGAAACCCCAGGCTCCGGTCCAGTTCGGAATTTGCCATCCGCGTATTTTATGTAACAGACATATAATAAGCAAGCTTACTATATGCACAACAGCAATCCCCCACCGGCAAAGACCGGCAGACCGGGCACGGGTCGGGGACTATGGGCCGAGCGAGCTAGTGGTCCATGCGGAAAATAGTGTGCCTCTCAGCCGGTCCACAAGCCTCATCGGCAAGGCGCACGAGCGCCGGACTGGCCGTTGCCAATTCAAGCGAGTGCAACGCGGCCGAGGGGGCTTGTGGGCCGGCCCGAAGGGAGCCCCGCTAATGGCCCAATGCGGCGTTGCACTGCTTGGAAAGGGCCCAGCCATTCCCTGCGCAGCGCGCCTTGCCTTGACCCATTAGCGGGGCTCTGAAAGACACACTATTTCCCGCATGGACCACTAGTGGGCGCCGTTGCCGTCATCGCCGAAATCGGGGGGCGGAGGCGGGGGCGGGTTACCGTTGTAGATCTGGTTCCAACGGTACTGTCGATAGGCCTCGCGGGTGTACAGATAGGGATCCAGGGCCGCCGTTTCCAGGATGCGGCTCGCACCGAGCAGATTGGCCCGTGTATTGACGATCCTCAGGGCGTTGGCCGAATTGCGCAAGGCGATGCGCTGAGTGCGGTAGACCGGATCCAGTTCCCATTCCAGCGGCAGGCCGGCGGCCGCACGCACGGTGCTGGGGCCAAGGAACGGCAGCACCAGATACCAACCCTCGCCGAATCCCCACACCGCGAATGTCTGACCGAAATCCTCATCGTGGGCCGGCAGTCCCATGGGGGTCGCCACGTCCAGCACGCCGGCAAGCCCCACCGTGCTGTTCCATATGAACCGGCTGGTGTCCGAACCGGTCTGGAGCACCTGGCCCTGCAGCAAGTCGTTGACGATCACCACCGGCTGCTTGAGGTTGCTGAAAAAATTCGTCACGCCGGTACGAAGCGGATGGGGGACAACTTTCTTGTAGCCTTTGGCAATGGGTTTGAGCGCATACCTGTCGACTTTGTCGTTGAACTTATAGATGACGCGGTTCATGGGTTGCAGGGGATCGTCCGCCGGCTCGTACGGGGGCCGCACCGCACAAGCGCCGATCACCAGTGCAAGACCGGCTAATACAAGCAGTCGAAACGCCCTACCCATTTGTCTGGTCCTCATGTTCCCAATGGCCCGCACTTTCCTGCACAGCCCGGACCCTCAACGTCGGGACCGAAGGCGCGCTGAACTGGAGCGGTAGCCTGCCCTAGGCCTCACGGGCCGCCCCGCTGAGCCACAGTACGCAAAAGGCCAGCCCGTCCAACGGCGCCATGAGATCGGGGCCGTCCCGGCGGCCGGCGCGCACACCAACTCACCTGCCCCGTTCACCCACCGTGATCCGGACGCAACGCGGTCCATGGTTCGCCTGACCCATTGGCGACCGCAGGGCGCGCTCCGCGGCAATATGCCGCTGGGGCCTACGCCCTGACGTCGTTCGATTCGGATTGGCTTCCAGGTGGGATCACGACCTGTGCGATCGCCGGAACTCGACCCGCAGGTCCGGCGCCGCACAGCGCATCAACTACCCTGCGTTTCTGCAGCGCAACATCTTCCAGTAGCCGAACACGTTCGTCTTACTGACCTCTACGACTTCCAGGCCCGTCGCCTCGAGGAAAGCTTCCAATTCCATATTTGTCCGAAACCCGGCGAGCTTGGACATCGGCGAGAGGATGCCTTCCAACGTCCCCATGACAGGACTGTTGGAGCGGAAGTGGTTGACGATGAATATGTCGCCGCCCGGTTTGCACACACGGCGCATCTCATCGACCAACTTCAGTGGATTCGCCGCCACGGATACCACGTACATGGCGACGACCTTGTCGAAGCTGTTGTCTGGAAACTGCATGTCTTCGGCATCCATTTCCAACAGCGCTTCGACCTGATCGAGGTTCTGTTCGCGTACCCGTGTACGGGCCTTGTCCAGCATTTCCTTGCACAGGTCGATACCGGTTACACGGGCATGTTCGGGATACAGCGAAAGGGACAGTCCGGTGCCTACCCCGACCTCCAGTATCCGTTGTCCGGGCCGGGCATCGAGCGCTTGGACAATTGTCTCGCGTGCCGGATGGAAAATCGCTCCGAACAATGCATCGTACACCGGTGCGTAGCGCTTGTACGCGCTCTTGATGGATGCCGGGTTCACCGATGACCTCCTACGCTATCAGTTGCAGATTCGCGTGCGTCCCCTGCGTATGGTATCAGGATAGCCGACACCCCTGGGCCCGCATGCAGGCCCACATTGTTACATAAGTCGGAGGAAATTGGGCGGGTTGCCTGATTGCCCCAGGCTATCGGAGCGGCCGCCCGCCCCCCACCGCGGCCCTTGGGCGCCACCCGCGCCCGGAGACCGCGGCTATACTTGGGGGCAGACCGGGAACTTACAGACGGAGATGCAGCCATGGCTACGATAGCTGAGCGGGGGAGTCGGGCATTGGAGGCCAGTTCCGACCTTGGCGATCTTCTACGACTGGCCCACGAGGCCGTGCACAGGCTCCAGGACGAGGTCCACGGGGAAACGTTCGAGGACGCGAACGGGCTTTCCCGGCAACTGCAGCGGGTGCGGCGCCAGGCGGCGACTCTTCAGAGGCGCGTCGAGCGAGAGGTGCGCAATACGGCCGACAGCGCTGTTGTCCGCCTGGCGCGCTAGCCGCACTGCGAGGCTCCTTTGCTGCGAACCCGGATCCCCCGAGCAAGCCTCGCTGAGGGGCACCGTCAATCCGATGGCGCACATGAATACCCCGGAGAGGAGGCGCCTGCTTGGACGGCACCACCGGAACGGGGTGTATTACCAGGCGCCATCCGGCAATGGCCACTGGATTCGGCGTTACCTGTGCGTTACCGGCTGCCCGGCGTAGTCCGCCTGCGGCGCTACCGTAACAACTGAGCTTCCATCCCCTTCGCAGCCCACTTCCGCCCCGGAGCGACGCCCGTCCAACGCCGCCTCACGCAACAGCCGGCCCGCCGACTCCGAACCGGGACTGACAAAACGCAATTCTGGCATCGATGTCCCCAAGGCGGTGGTGCTGCTCCTGCACACACCGCAAGCGCGGCAACAGGCCGGCTCGGTTGGCTATCTGAATATTCAGACCCGGCCGGGCATTGATTTCCAGCATCATCGGGCCGCGGGTCCCGTCCAGTACCAGGTCCACTCCCTGATATCCGAGGCCGGTCATCTCGTAGCAGCGGGCTGCGATCTCCAGCATGCGGGCCCAGTGGGGGACCAGTACATTGCTGACCGGGTTGCCCGTATCCGGGTGCTCGGTCACCACCTCGTTGCGCCATACGGCCGTCAGGGTACGGCCGCTGGCCATATCGACACCGGCGCCGATCGCACCCTGATGCAGGTTCGCCTTGCCCTCGGACGCCAGGCTGGGCAGCCTGACCATCGCCATCACCGGCACGCCCAGAAACACGATGATGCGCACATCCGGCACCCCCTGGTAACTGATGGCCTCGAATACCGGATCGAACTCCACGCGATACTCGATCAACGCCTTGTCCGGGTATCCACCCAGGCTGTAGATGCCCCCGAGAGTATTGGATACATGGTGCTCGATCTCGTCTCGGGTCAGCAGTGCTCCATTGACCTTGCGGTACATGCCTTTGGAGCGCCCGGTAATGACTACAATGCCGTCCCCTCCGCTGCCGCGAGCCGGTTTGATCACGAAGTCCGGGTACGGAGACAGCGCTTCGTGCAGCCCCCGCACCTGATACTCGATTTCCACCACCGCGTAGAGCTCTGGGACCGGTATGCCTGCCTGCTGGGCGAGTCGCTTGGTAAGCAGTTTGTCGTCCACCAGGGGCAGCAGGCGACGGGGGTTGTAGGGCAGCGTGAACTCGCTGTTACGGCGGTTCATGCCCAATACGCCGGCCTCCTTCAGCCGCCGCCAGCCGGACAGCATCAATGGGATTCTCCGGACAAGGCCTTGAAGCGTCGCAACTCCGACAGGCGATACCCCGAGTACCGGCCCAGCAGCAATACGCCGGCCAGCAGCAGCAGGAGAAGCTCGGGGAATACGAAAATGAGATGCTGCAGCCAGGGGAGGTTCATGACCAGGTATGCCAGCGACGCCACGGCCAGGCTTCCCAGTCCCTGCTGAACCGCCTCCCCGCCGCCGCGCTCTTCCCACACTATAGACATGCGCTCGATCGTCATGGTCAGAATCACCATCGGGAAAAGCGCCACGGACAGGCCTTGAGGAAGCCCCCACCGGTGGCTGACCACACTGAGGGCCGCCATCAGCAACACCACGACGATCAGCACGGCCGCCAGCCGTGGGACCAACAGCAGCTTGAGCCGTTCCAGGTAGAATCTGGCCACCAGGCCCAACGCCACCAACACGCTGAACAGCACGACCCCCCAAAGCAGCTGGGTCTGCCGGAACGCCAGTGCAATCAGCACCGGCATAAACGTGCCGAAGGTCTTGAACCCCACTACATTACGCAACAGCACAAGGATGAACGCACCCACCGGCACCAGCAACATGACCCGATAGACCAGCTGCGTTTCGATGGGCAGACTGAGCAACGATAACGCCAACAGACGGGGAGCCAGCTGGCGTCCGCGCTCGGTGGCACCCCCCAGCGCCGTCTCCTCGCTGCGTGCTACCGCGAGACTCGACTCTACGCGATTGCCCCCGCTGACTCTAACTAACGGGCTCGACCCGTACCACCACGGTAGAAAGTCCTGCGGACGTTGCTCTGCGCCCGACTCGGCGTTGAAGGAACGCCACCGCTTGTCGCCGTAGACCTGCAGCCATTCCACCAGCGGCGCGTCGCGCTCCAGTTCCTTGAGTCGGATGCCATGGACCACGCGGGTCGGATGGCCGGCCAGGGTAAGCAGTTCGGCCGCGACATTGGCGCGCTTTTGTGGCGTGGGATTCCTGCCCAGCAGGACCCGCACGCGCCCATCGCGGCCGTTACCCAGTTGCCGCAGCAGTTGCGAAACCAGCGTCTCCAGATCCGCCGAGTGAGCCCGGCTTTCCTCGATCAGCGATTGGGCGGCAGTGAGATCCGCGCCGGCCAGGGCGGGCTTTTCCGGGACGGGGCCTGCGGTTTCGCCACGTGTCGCGCCGCCCGGCAACTGGCGCACCACCGCGCGATAGTACAGAACTTGCTGGCCGGTGGCCCTGCGCACCGACCAGAGCACCCGCCGGTTCCCGCCGGGAGTGCCGATGGTGATCCCGTAGTTGCGCGACACGAAGGCTTCGTCGTTCACCACGAATCCGGGGCTGTCGCGGGGGAGCAGCAAAGCGACCTTGACCGGCTGTCCCCGGGCCGTGAAAGCCACTTTCGCTTCCACATTCCAGCTCTCGGCGCCGCGCTTCGCCAGCAACGGGAAGCCGAGAACCAGCACTTTGAACGCAAATATCCCGAGGGAGATGGCTACCAGAGCCAGAACCACATTTCTGAGCGCCCTGCTACTTGTGTCCTGGCGCATCTGCGCACCTTGGGTCGCTCAGGAAGGTTCGCGCCGGATCGACAACGAAACCTTCCTTGAGAAAGTTGCGCCCAATCAGCATCTGATAATTGAAGCCGCTGCGGTCCACCAGGTTCACTTCGGTTTCCTCGTAGACCCCGCCAAGACAGATGCCCAGTTTGATCACCGGCCGGCGCTGCTCGCCGCCGAAGTGCCGCTTGATTATCGCAGTACGCACCACCCGACGCTCCAGAGAGATGGACTTCCCCTTGGTGTTGATCACCGAAAAGCGCACCCACTCCTGGCCATCGCGCTTGAACTGCTGAACGCATTCGCAATTGAGCGACGCGGTCTTCGCACCTGTATCGATCTTGGCGCGCACCACCAGGTCCCCCGGATAGATGGCCACCCGCTCGACCCACCCTATCATGTGCTTGGTGTCCTGGGCATGGAGCGGCGTCGCCCCCAGCAGCAGCAACGCCGCCAGCATCCAGCCATGGTACCGCCATGGAATCGATCCGTGGGGATCCGCCATACCATTCAACACGACCATCTTCACCCTGTCCTCGACTGCGGATACTCGGAAACTGACTACCCTATACCGCACCGGCCCTGGACGCACAAGAGGCTAACCCGCGCCGGTCAGCAGGGTCGGCTCCCAGGGGGCGTCGATTGTCCGGCACCCATAGTAGAACCTATCCCAAAATGCGTCTCGCCCGCCAAGCCTGCGTTGCGGATCGCGCGGCGGTGCTCATTTACCCGTGTAAACTGGGCTCCTCGCGCAATCCACGCCTTGCCTTGACGACCCATCCACGGTTTTGAGACAGGTTCTAGCGTTCCCGCGCCGCCTCCGTCACGTGCCGCAGCAGTGGACTCAGCAGATATTCGATCAGACGCCGGCGGCCGGTGTTCACCTCAAGGGTGACGGCCATTCCGGGCATTAACCTGACCGGCCGACCCTCGACCCGGATAAAGGACCGCTGCAACCGCGCCCGGGCTCCGAACACCAGCCGGTCGCTGCCATTCTTGAGAGCGTCGGAGGAGATGTTGGTCAACTCGGCGGACAGCACGCCGTAGCGGGTGAAAGGAAAGGCATCCAGCTTCAATTGGGCCGTCTGGCCGGAATGAACGAACCCCACATCCCGATTTTCCAGCTGCGCCTCCACTTCCAGTTCCCCGTCGGCCGGAACGATTTCCATCAGCCGTTGCGCCGGCGTTACCACCCCGCCCACCGTGTGCACGGCGAGTTGTTGCACGACCCCGGCGACCGGCGAGCGCAGGCGCTGCAAGTGGGCACGGCGGCGCGCCTTGAGCAGTTCCTTCTCCAGCGCCTGAATGCGGCGGCCCGTATGAGCGAGATCGGCCAGCATTTTCGCCTTGAACTCGGCAGCAGCGGCACGGCGTCGCTGGCGCAGGGCCCGGAGCTCCGCCCGCAGGCGCACAACCCCCGCTCGCCGGCCCACCAGGCTCTGCCTATGCTCGATACGCTGTTGCTCCAGTGCCAGCCATTCCTGCCTGGAGGCCAACCCCCTCGCCAGCAACCGTTTGACCGCCTCCGTGCGGCTGGTGACCAGGGGTACGGTCCGTTCCAACTTCTTCACCTCGGCCCGTACCTGAGCAAGCTCCGCCCGTTTGCCCGCCATGGTGCTGTCCAGGACGCTGAGCATTGCGGCGTGCGCCCGCCACCGGGTCTCGAGACGGGCCTTCTGCATGGCCTGCGCCTCACCGCTGGTCGGCGCGCCACTGGAGGCTGCCGGCGCCTCCGGCGCTCTGGGAGGACGTGACTCGTTCGCATCCGACGCAGCGGGGACCGGCCCGGCGTCGGCACGGCGCAGCAGACCCAGCAACCGGTCCCGGTCCATACGCGCTGCCTTCAGCTCCAGGTCCAGCCGGGCAAGATCGGCCTCACTGACGGTGGGATCCAACTCAACAAGAACCTGTTCCGGCACCACCCGCTCACCCTCCTTAACCCGAATTGCGCGCACCACACCGGCCTCCAGGGGCTGGATGAACTTCACCTGCCCTGCAGGCACCAGTTTGCCCCGGGCCACCGCAACAATATTCACCCGGCTGACGCAGGCCCACCCGATGGCCAGCACGAAGCCGCTCACGATGACCCACAGCAGTGTCCGCCCCATGGGAGACGGCGGGCGCTGCTGAATCTCCAGGGCAGCGGGTAGAAATTCATGCTCGACTGACGCCACCGTCACAACCCTGTCGTCAACCCTGACCCGAACGACGATGGTCAACCGTGCCGTTCTGGTAGGCGTATAAACGGGCGAAACGCCCGCCATTGGCAATAAGCGTGGCCGGAGCACCGTCTTCCACGATACGGCCGGCGTCCAGCACCACAATGCGGTCCACACCCCGCAGCGCCGACAGTCGATGGGCAATAATGATCACCGTACGACCCTTGCAGATGGCCCCCAGGTTCCGTTGAATGGCCAATTCCGATTCGTAGTCGAGCGCACTGGTCGCCTCGTCCAAAATCAGCACCCGGGGATTGGCTGCCAACGTCCGCGCCAGAGCGATGCGCTGGCGTTGCCCACCCGACAAACGTGCGCCCTGCTCTCCAACCGGGGTGTCGTAGCCTTCCGTCAGCTGCCCGATGAATTCGTGCGCCCCGGCCAGCTCGGCGGCGCGCACCACGGCGGCCATGGGCATGCCGGGATCGCTAAGCGCAATATTTTCACGCACAGTCCCGCTGAACAGGCGACTGTCCTGGAGCACCACGCCCACCTGACGCCGCAACCAGGTGGCTTCAAGCAACGCCAGATCGGCGCCGTCCACGGATACCCGACCGCTGTCCGGCACATACAGGCGTTGCACCAGCCGCGCAATGGTGCTCTTTCCGGAACCAGACGCGCCGACGATACCGATCACCTCGCCGGCCGCCACCTCCAGGGAGAGGCCCCGCAACACATCCGGGCCTTCGGGTTGGTAGCGGAACGTAACGTCATCGAACGTCACGCGCCCCTGCAGCCTCGGCAGCGGGGTCCGGCCTGGCTGGTAGCGGGGTTCCGCCGGCGTGTTCAGAATGTCCCCGAGCCGGCGAATCGACACGCCCGCCTGCTGGAAGTCCTGCCAGAGTTGCACCAGCCTCAAGAGCGGACCGCTGACACGCATCGCCAGCATGTTGAAGGCAACCAACTGCCCGACGGACAATTCGCCGGCCATCACCGCCCTCGCGCCGATCCAGAGTATCAACACGACCGATATCTTATTGATGAAACCGGCCGCCTGGTTGGCGACATTGCCCAGCCGGGCGGCCCGGAAACTCGCTCCGACGTAGCCGGCGAGCTGCTCTTCCCAGCGCCGCTGGGCCTGGGGTTCCAGCGCCATCGCCTTGATGGTCTCCGCTTCGCTGACGGACTCCACCAGGAAGGACTGGTTCTCCGCGCCACGATTGAACTTCTCCTGGACCCGGGCGCGCAGCACCGGCGTGACGCCCGCCGACAACAGCAGGTAGAACGGAAACGTTCCCAGCACCACCGCAGTCAGCCGCGGACTGTAGACGTACATGACGACGAGGAACACCAACGTGAACGACAGATCGATCACCACGGTGAGCGACGATCCCGTGATGAAGCTTCGGATCGCTTCCAGCTCCCTGACCCGCGCAACCGAGTCTCCGACACGACGGGCCTGGAAATAGCTCAACGGCAACGCCAGCAGGTGGCGAAACAGCTGCGCGCCCAGTTCCACGTCAACGCGGTTGGTCGTGTGTGCGAATAAATACGTGCGAAGCCCGCCAAGCAGCACCTCGAAGGATGCCACCAAAACCAGGCCGACGGCCAGCACATCGAGCGTGGCCATCGCCCGGTGGACAAGCACCTTGTCGATGACGACCTGAAAAAAGATCGGCGTTGTGAGCGCAAGCAGCTGGAGGAAGAACGACGCCAGCAGCACCTCCCCGAAAAGGGCGCGGTACTTGACGATAACCGGTATGAACCAGCGAAACCCGAATTGCACATGGGAATCGCGCACAACGGACTGCCTGGCCATCAGGATCAGTTCGCCGGTCCATTCCGCTTCGAAAACCGACTTGGGCAGAGACCGGGGGCTGGATGCGATCGGGTCGTGCACCAGGACGCTGTCTTCGGCCACGCCTGCAACAACCAGATAGCGCCCGTCCCGGTGTCGGGCAATAGCAGGCAGGGGTGTGCGGGACAGACGCCGCAAGTTGCTCGCGACGCGACGAACCTTCAATCCCAGAAAACGACCGGCCCTGACCAGGTCTTCAGCGGACAAGGCGGTATCGGAACGGCCGAAGCGGTGCCGAAGCTGGCCCGGATCGGCCGGCAGACCGAGGAAACGGGCCACCAGCACGAGGCTGGAAAGCCCGCTATCGACGGCTGGAGTCCCTTGAATAGAGTTCGACACGGATATCGTCCCTGATCCGCCAACAAATCCGGCATCCATGCCGGGTGCAGACAAGGCTAATGCCCCGGAACGCGAACCACAATTGGGCGGACGGCGACAAATCCTGTAGGCAGTCGCCTACACCCCCACCCCACGGGGTTGTCGGATCAGTCACACGGTTCCCGATGACCGCACGGGCCGTGCGCCTTGCGGCGGTTGCCCACGCCGTTCCCGGTTATACGCAGCGGTGAAACGTGAGTGGTCGCCCGCCCCCCTTGGATCGGAACGCGCAGACGGTTAACCCGCCTGCAGTCGAACCCGTATCCGCGCCCCTCCCAGGGGACTCGCATCGATGTCGATACCACCGTGGTAAGCGCGGGCGATATCCTGCACAACCGCCAGACCGATACCGTGGCCGCTGACGCCAGCATCGGCGCGTTCTCCCCGGTTCACCACCACCCGGGCCTTGTCGGCCGGCACGCCGGGGCCGTCGTCTTCCACGGTAAGCACCAACTCACGCTCCGGCGCAACATCCAGGTTCACGCGCACCACACTCCGGCACCATTTGTAGGCGTTGTCGATCAAGTTGCCCAACAACTCCATCAGGTCACCTTCGTCTCCGTGGAAGCACGCGTCTTGCGGCACGCTCTGTTCGCTGCGCACGCCCTTGTCCCGGTACACCTTGGCAAGACTGTCAAGAACACGCCGCACCACGGGTTCGATCGGCACCGGGGCCATCAACGCCGTGCGACCGGAGGTGGCCGCCCGCTGCAGTTGGTAGTCCACGATAAGATTCATCCGTTCGGTCTGGTCCTTCACCGCCCCGCGCAGTTCCTCGTCATTGCCACCCTCCAATGCGCCGCGCAAGACCGCCAGCGGCGTCTTCAGGGAATGGGCGAGGTCGGCAAGCCCGTCGCGATAGCGCCCCAGCTGCCGGCGCTCGCTCTCCAGCAACGCATTCAGGTTATCGGTCAGGCCCTGCAGTTCCCTGGGGTAGTCTCCCTCGAGACGGGCCTGGACACCGGACTGGATGGCTTCCAAGTTCCGGGCCGCCCGGCGCAGGGGCGTCAGGCTCCAGCGCAGTATGGTGCCCTGCAGCAGCAGCAGCACCACCGCCGCCGCACCCAGCCACACCAGCAGACTGCGCCGGAACCGCTCCACTTCCGCGTCATAGCTCGCCAGGTCTTCGGATACGATGAAGGTGTAGCGCCTTGCGCCGCCGTTGTCGGTATCCCACGCGACACCGAAACTGAGCTGGAACAACCGGCCCCCGGTAGAATCGACCTTCCGAAACCGCCAAGTGCCCGGAGGCAGCGCGGCCGGCGTGGGCAACTGTTTGCCGAGCTCCGACGCGGAGCGCCAGCGGGACTGGCCGCTGGCATCGATCACCTGGCCGTACAGACCCGAACCGGGCCGCTGCAGGCGCTCGTCAAACAGCCGGGGGGGCATGTGCAACACACCCGCCGAGTTCACATCGGCCGCCGCCAGCAGGGCGTAGATATCGGCTTGCAGACGCCGGTGCACGGCGGTCTGGGCACTGTCGCGAAAGGATCTGTCCAGGGCGAATCCGCCCAGGCCCAGAAACGCCGCAAGAGCGACACTGGCCGCCAGCACCAGACGGGACTGAAGGGAGCGCATCAGGCCTCGCGTGCCAGTGCGAACCGATAGCCCTGGCCGCGCCGCGTTTCTATGGGGTTGATGCTGTGATCCGGATCGAGCTTGCGGCGCAAGCGGCCCACCAGCACTTCGATGACGTTGCTGTCGCGATCGAAATCCTGATCGTAGATATGCTCGGTGAGGGTCGTCTTGGAAATCACCTCTCCGGCATGCACCATGAGGTACTCGAGAATACGGTACTCATAGGACGTGCACTCCACCGGCCGGCCGTCGACGGTGACCGTCTGAGCCGTGGTATCCAGCTCAACGGGACCGCAACGCAGCACCGCCTGCGCCCAGCCGCCGGCACGACGCAGCAGCGCCCGAATCCGGGCCAGCAGCTCTTCCATCTCGAACGGCTTGACCAGGTAGTCGTCGGCGCCGGCTTCCAGCCCCTGCACCTTGTCCTGCCAACGTCCCCGAGCGGTAAGGATCAGGATCGGAAAGGCTTTGCCGGCCGTGCGCAGCTCGCGGATGACTTCCATGCCTCCCCGACCCGGCAGGCCCAGATCCACCACGGCCAGATCGACCGGGTATTCGGACGCCAGGTACAGGCCCTCCTCGCCGTCCGGGGCGCTGTCCACCGCGTAGCCTTCGCGCTGCAGGCGCTCCACCAGCTGACTGCGCAGCGCGGCCTCGTCTTCGACTACCAGGACACGCATGGTCCGCTGCCGTGCTGCGCCGCATGACCCATGTCAGCGCAACCATTTGCCGGTGCGGGCATCCATGATCAACACCCGCACCCGGCCGTGGGACGTGAGCACCTTGATGCGATAGACCGGTTCCCCCCGCAGCTGACCCTTCTCGGCCGAAAGCACCCGCCCGCCGGTACGCGCTTCGGCCTCGGCCACGGCTCGGCCCAGAGTTACGGCAGCATGCTGCGCTTGCGCATGCTGCTGTCGAGGATGCGCCGCCTGAGCGGGCGATGCCGCTCCCAAGACCAGCCATGCTGCCAACATCACCCTGAGGATCGGGGCCAAGCGCGCCATCGATGGGATCTCACGTTTACCTGCGTCGTATGACCGGATGGTACTGGGCGAACCATTGCGTGCCAAGGGCGGCACCACCATTCAGTTGCACTCACGGCGCGGGCACCGCGCTGACCCTCAGCCGCAGACGAGCACCGGGATCGTGGTCCATGCGCGTCACGTACCGGTGTCCCTGATAGCGATATGTGACCCGGTAGCCAACGACCCGTCGCTCGACGAGGTACTCATTGACAGTACGGCAGCGGGTTTGCGTGGTGGCGTAGGTCTGCGCGGGGGTCTGCCCACGACTGATGTCCCGGGCGATGGATCCGCCCAACAGGGCGCCGGCGATGGTGGCCACGTCCCTTCCCCGACCCTGGCCCATGGTGCTGCCCACCACACCGCCGACGATGCCGCCCACGATCACCGGCGTGGCCGACCGGTAACGGGGCTCCACGGGCACCTGAACATCCTGCTGCCAGCACTCGTTTTGGGGCACCGCGACCTCTACCTGGCGAGTCACGGGGTACACATCGGTGACCCGTGCGTAGTCAAAATAGTCAGGCGCGGCGTTCTCGTGCCAGACGCCGGCAAACACCGGGGTGGTCGCGAGCACGGCGATCATACCGACAATGGACAACGGCTTCTTGTTCATCGCTCTTCTCCCGGTTGTCGACATCCGGCTTCGGATTCGGACGCCCGATCCTCGTTCGGAGGCGACATGCACGCCCCCCCTATTTGCTCGCTGCCAGGCTACTGCCCGATGCCTGAACCGCCCCTGAACGGGTGGCGCAGAGCCGCAAGACCCGGCCGGGTCACCCGGGGCGAATCGCCATACCCTCTGTTCAGTCGGCGTTCAGGGGCGAGGAGGTACAGTTTGAGTCACTGAAGGAAAAACGAGAGGAGACTGCCATGAGCATCAAACGCATCGCTATGCCGGCCATGATCGCGGCACTGCTGGCACTGGGCACCAGCCTTCCGGGCGCGGCGTCGGCCCGGGACTATCACGACCGTGCCGTTCCGCAGGTGAGCGCCCACGGCCGGTACCATCACGGTGACCACCGGTCCGACCGGCCGGCTTGGGGGCACAGGCCCCACTACAGGCACTGGGACCATCGTCGGGATTACCGCTGGCACCGGCGGGACTTCGATCGACGCTACAGCCGCCATTACCGTGCGCCCTACTACCGATCCTATTACGACGGCTACGGCCCGAGCCGGTCGCACGTCATCATTCGCTACCAGTTCGGACTCGATTGAATTCCGGCTGCACAGATCAACGGCGCCCACGGCGCCCGCCCACCGTGGTGGGTGCCGTGGGCGGTACGCTGCGGTTCCTCTAGCATCGAAAGTACGACGGTTGCGGCCGTTCACGGGGCTTTTTGAAGTCCGAATTCCAATGCTCACCCGCCCGAACGAACATGTCCAGGAACGCCGGAGTCCCGCTGATGGATGCCATGGAAGCGCGGCCGCAGCGGGCGATCCCGGGCAGGCACGCGCGCATCTGCCGTCAGAAATTTTTACAGGACGACAAGCAGCCCTTCATGGTGACTGGCAATATCTCAATTAAATCCATGCCTTGATGCCCGCCATATTTCCGGCACAAATATTGCTCCTTGCTATTAGCCTGCTACGAACTTCCGTTCGGTGACAGCAATCTCGACAAAAAACCGGAACCGGCCAACCATCGCGCGATAGCCGGATTCACCAATAAGGCAGCCGATAGGCGCCAAAAGAACTCTAGTATGTCCGGGGGGTAAGTGATGAAAATATTCTGCCGAGCAGCAGCCACGGCGCTGGGGATCATGCCGGCCCTGGTGCAGGCCGGTCCCATAGTCGACTTCAGCCAGATCGTATCGAGTCCGGGAGGAAACCTGGAACAGGCGACGACGAGCTACCAGGGCATCACGATCGACGCCTACACCAAGAACGCCAGTGGTTACTACGTACAGAAGGGCACTACCATCTTCGTGCGCGATCAAGGTTCGACGGAACTCGGCCTCGGAGTGTGCGGACCGTCCGAGCAGAGTTCCACTGCCTGCCGGCCGGCTGCAGGCTACGGCCCCGGTCCGAACTACAGTGGCGGTGGCGGAGACATAAACGAACTGGACAATAGAAGCGGCAACCAGGAACTGCTTCGCCTGACCATCGCCAGCGGCATGCAATGGGACGGCGCCTGGGTTTCGTCCCTGGACTCCGGCGGAACGGGCGGTGCTGAAGGCGGTCGCATGTACTGGGCCAATCTGGCTGACCCGAACAGCGTGATCGGACAGTCGACCGACTTCCTGAATTATGCCTACGGCAGTTTCGGTGGCGCTGTGAGGGGCAATGTCCTGTCGCTGGCCGGCGCCTCGTTCAACTCGTCAGCCAAGTATCTGTTCTTCCAGGGCAATCCGACCAACGGCACGAACAACGACCATTTGATCTGGGGCGTTACCCTTTCGTCGCAGAAACCACCTCAGCAAATCAGCGTGCCGGAACCAGGAACCGTTGCTCTTTGGGGCATCGGGCTGGCCGCCCTGGGAGCCGGCCGCCGCTCGCGACGCCGCGCGTAGACATCTTGCCGAACGGCCCCGCCAACGGTATCGATGGCGGGGCTATGTAAGCCCTGCCAGTCCGGTGGCCAGCAAGGCTGCCACGCTCATCGGAAAACCTGGCTCTGTGCCCCTCTCCAACCCAAGTTCCTATCCCAGTCCACGACAGGGCGCCGGCCGACCAGCGTCAAAACGTCAAGGCCATGTGAATTTATGGAATAAAAGACCACCGCCAATCAGCTAACTGATCAGGCCCGGGTCAACGGGCCCGCGTGACCTACGCGTTCGACCAACCCGGAAGGTACCGACGCCTCTAGGCGTACCGGTGCTCCGGCTTCGAGATAATAATTGGATGGAGGTGGGATCAATGCATACCAGTCAACAACATAGCCGCATGGCGCTGCGCAGTCTGGCCCTGGGGATCGCAACCGGTGCAGCCCTGCTGTGCGGGGTGGGCACGGCCAACGCCAGTGGATTTGACGGCGCAACCGCCACCAAGTCCCACTACGGCGCGATCTTCCAGATCGATGCCGGTGGCAACAAGGCCATCAAGAAGACGCTCAACAACATCGAAAATCTGCTGCATGACAAACGCGTGGCGGGCAAGATCAAGGTCGAACTGATCGCGAACAGCGCCGGTTTCGATGTATACGTCAAGAACAACGGTTTCGAGAAGAAGCTTCGCCACCTTCAAAAGGAAGGTGTGATTCTCGCACAGTGCTCCAATACGCTACGGGAGAAGCACATCAGTCGCAGCGATCTGTATTCGTTCATTCACGTCGTGCCTTCAGGCGTCGGTGAAATCACTCTGCGGGAATCCCAGGGCTGGGCGTATATCCACCCATCCGCACCCAATCCAAACCAGTTCTGAGCAAGCCCGCTTCAAACGACTCCGGGGTGCGCACCTGCACCCCGGGTCGTCAACCCTCGGCTGGAAGCGGTCAAGACAACCATGTCGATCTTCAAACTGGCGCCTTGCGCCCCGATCTCTCGGTCAGCCCGCGCTTGTTGACCTGCGGATACGAATCAAGCAGCCGGGATAGCTGCTGCCGGTTGGTGACCAGATCCGCCAGCGAGTAACGATCCAGGACACCCAGAAAGGCCGCCAGGGCTTCGTGCAACGCCCCCTGCAGGATACACGCGGATTCGATCTGACAGCGGTTGGCGCCCGGCTCGAAGCACTGAACGATATTGAAATCCTCTTCGGTGCAGCGCACCACCTCGCCAACCCGGATATCCTCCGGCGGTTTGGCCAGACGAAAACCGCCCTTCTTGCCACGAACGGTTTCCAGGTACCCGGCGGTACCCAGTTTGTGCACCACCTTCATCAGGTGATTCCGGGAAATACCGTAGTGCTCGGCAACGTCTTTGATAGTCGCCAGCCCCTCGCGCCTGAGAGACGTGTAAATGAGGACACGAAGAGCATAATCGGTGTAACGGGTGATGTGCATGGATGCTTCCAGTCGCCGTTGGAGGCCGCCGCGTCACCGGCGCCGGTCCCTGCCCAACCCCGTCGGTCGCCCATCCCCGTAGTACCCGGAGATGCCAATCGCCAGACCGGGACGGCGAGACTAATGTGGTAAATTCGAGGTAGTTTATACCCGGCCGTCGGTTCCGGCCAGTGAACATCCGGACGCATCAGCCGCCGCCACCGATGAGGGCCGGAGCAGCCCGACAGAAAGAACTGCGCTACGCCCCCCTGGGCGGGCGCTGACGGGTGGTCTGTGACAGGGCTAGGTTTGCCTGCTGGCAGAAATGCTTGAAGCTGGTGAAACTCTCTTCGTCCAGGGAACGACCGCTGGGTTGGCGATCGGCATAGAACAGCCCGATTGGTTGGCCGCCCACATCGATGGACATCACGAAAAACGGTGCACCTGCCGTCAACTCCGCCACCTCAGGGCCAAGCAGTGCCTTGAGGTTTTTTTCCGGCTCCGGCGGAATCCATAGCGCACCACTGACCTCCAGTACGTGGCTAAAGACATTCGCCTTCAGGGGGTCCAGCTCGAAGACGAAGCGCTGCTGCAGACGCTCCTTCTGCAGCCCGAGCGCGTACCGGGCTTTCAGATATTTGCGGTTGGGGGTACGCAACGCGAACAGAGTGCGGTCCATGCCGACGCCACGATGAATGCCTTCCAGCACCATCTCCAGAAGCAGGTTCAGGTCCGGTCGCTCATCGATCAGCGCTGACAGCTCCCGCAAAATCCTGAGCTGCAGCATTGGATCCGGCTCCGAAAATTCCGGTATCCCCTCCTCGGCTACCGGTTCCGACTTGTCCATCGATGCAGTGCCATAGCGGGCCGGCACCGGGATCAACCGACCCGCCTCGCGAGCCCCATAGAAGCTGGCGGTCTTGGCGGCCTCCGCCGCGTTGGATTCCACCAGGCCGGTCACCTTGTCCAAAGGCAGATAGAGGGTCTCGGCAACCCGGGCCAGCAGGCGTTTCATTTCCGCGCTCTTCCAGCCCTGCATGGCAGCGCGAGCCACCTCGTGGCCCAGCACCACGTTGCTCACCCGTGGATCGGCGTCCTTTTTGCCTTCCAGCGCATGGCTCAACAACGACCCGAGCCTCCACTCCCGACCGAGTCCCGCCGTCAGCTCCTGGAGCCTGAACCCAAGGACTTGCTGTTCAGCTTCGGCGGGGTCCCGCCCGCGCAAGGCAAGGAGGGCCGCTTCCAGCTCGTCGCCCTGCTGGTCGGCGTGGGTCCAGAACGCCATTTCGCCCAGGTTATACAGCAACGTGGCAATATAGACCTCTTCAGGAGCACGGTCTTTGCGGAGCAAAGCGAAAGTGCGGGCCTGTACGGCCGCATGAAAGGCCCGCGCCATTTCCTGGGCGAGCTGTTCCTTTCGATTACCCTGAACCAGCGACTCCACAACCGCGATGGACAGGCAGATGCCGCGTACGGCTTCGAAGCCCAACATGATCACCGCTCGGCTGACGGTACTGACACCGCGCCCGCTCTGGGCGTAAAGAGGGCTGTTCGCGATACGGAGCAGTTTGGCCGTCATCGCCGCATCCTGCAGAACGACACGTGCCAGTTCGGCGGCGGAGCTGTCGCGATCCGCGACTACCCCGGAAATCTGGTGGGCCGTATGGGCAAATGCGGGCAATCCCTGCTCAGCCAGGCGGCGCACCCAACCATCGACTCCTTGGGGCTCGCCGGACGATCCCGCATGACTCCCGCTTTCCGGCACTTCAGACATGAGTTTGTCCGCCGAGACTGCGCTGCTGTTGTCCAACTTGTGCTCCGAAAGCGGCCGCTGGCCCTATGATGCGGGCTATGGGAAATAAGTCGGTTCCCGCGACCGGAACTTGAGGACCGCCCTGGCGAAGAGCAACCGCCGGCCCTGGGCCCCACCCGGCCCGCCGGGCTACAATGGCCGACCCGAGCTTGCTCCAATCACCCGACCGAAGACGCCATGAAGCCCTTTTCAGAAGCCTGCGAGCAGAACAAGGAACCCATTCTGGAAGTGTTGACGACGGAATTGGCCGGATACCGGCGGATTCTGGAGATCGGTAGCGGTACCGGCCAACATGCCGTCCACTTCGCCCGCGGTCTGCCTCACCTTCGCTGGCAGACCAGTGACCTGCCCGGGGCTCACGACGGCATTCGGGCATGGCTGGCCGAGTCCGGGCTGAGCAATGTCGATCCACCGCTGGCGCTGGACGTGGCCCACGGGCCCTGGCCCGAGGCCCGCTACGACGCGGTGTTCACGGCCAACACCGCCCATATCATGGGATGGCCTGAAGTGCAGGCAATGTTCGCCGGTGTGAATGCCGTCCTGGAGGTTGACGGCCTGTTTATTCTCTACGGGCCGGTCAACTACGAAGGCCGCTACACCAGCGCCAGCAACGCACGCTTCGACCAGTGGCTCAAGGCACGGGACCCGCGCAGCGGCATCCGGGATTTCGAAGCGATGGATGCCTTGGCGACGGCTGCGGGCATGCACTTGTCCGCCGACCATGCAATGCCCGCGAACAACCATCTACTGGTGTGGCGGCGGGGTTCGTGAATGAGGCGGGCCCGCATCGGCTATGCCGATGCGGGCCCGCTTTCTCCCGGCGGCAGAAGGGAATCGGTCTTCAATCCAGGTGCCTGACCACCCAAGGCTGAACGAACAGAGCGATGGCCAGCGCCGCGACGTACTCGCGCATTCCCACCAGCGCATGCAGCGGACCAACAGGGTCGTGGAAGAGTATTGCGGCGATCAACAGTGCGATCCACTTGTACATGAGGGGCCTCCGAGTGTTTATTCTCGATGGCTCTATTATCGGGATCTGACCGCCGAATTCTGTGCGCACTTGGAAGTTTCAGGGCGAACCCGTTCACAAAACGGCACAAAGGTGCACGCGTATTGCCCTAGGGCCTGTAAACACTCTGTAATAAATGAGAAAGGCCGGAGCACAGGCCCGGCCTTCCCTGAACCGCGCCGACCTCGGCACTCAGCCTTCGGCGGCCTCCCGCGCACCGGTATCCCCGCTGCCGGACTTGCTCTGGTAGTCGGCGATGGCGGCCTTGATGGCATCCTCGG
>CAZNBB010000048.1:0-25923 GCA_964571225.1 uncultured Gammaproteobacteria bacterium | reverse complement strand
CCGGCAACCTGGTGGGAGAAATCCATGTGGCCGGACACACACGGCGCAAGGTCAACGGTCGAACGCTGCTGATCGACACCCATGACCAGGCGGTGAGTTCGGCGGTGTGGAGTCTCTATGGCAGGTTGGTGGCACGCATCGGCGGTAAACCGACCCTGCTGGAACGGGACGCGAACCTGCCACCGTTGGGCGCATTGATCGACGAGGCGCGCATAGCGGAACGACTGCTCCGCGAGCACGCCCGGGCAGGTTCCACGTGATGGACGAAGCACAGGGATTGCGGGCACTGCAGGCCGTGTTCGCCGGGGCCGTAGTCGACGGCGGGCACATACCTGAGTCAGGCGTTTTTCGGGAACACGGACTGTCCGCGCGCCAACGGCTGAACGTCTACCACCACCACAGCCAGATCGCAGAGTGCGAAGCGCTGGCAGCGGTGTACCCGGCCGTCGAACGGCTGCTGGGGAACGATTTTTTCGCCAACATGGCGATCCTGTACAGGCAACGGTATCCGCTTGACCAGGGGGACCTGCGGCTGTTCGGCGAACATCTGGCGGACTTCGTCGCCCGCTTCGAACCCTTGCAGTCAATACCCTACGTGGCCGACGTGGCACGACTGGAATGGTATTGGCACGAGTCACTCCGCGGGGCGCAGGCGCCGGCGGCGACCTTCAAACCGGACGGCACTCCGCTTTGCCTGGCGCCCCACGTACGGCTGCTGCAGTCGCCTTTCGCCGTCGCGACCATCTGGGACTTCGCCCTGCGGGAGCACGGCGAGAACGCGCAGCGGCTGAACATCGACGGCCTCGGTCCCGAGCATGTTCTCGTCATGCGACCTACACTGGACGTCCAGGTGGTGACCCTTCCCGCCGACGAATGGCATTGGCTGTCAGGCTACCGAACGGCAACGCCGAAGATCGACTCGACGCAGGAGGCGGGACGTCAGCGCGACTGGCTGGCACGAGGTGTACTGGTGGCGGCCGAAGGGTAGGACTGCGGCGGTGCGGGCAGGCAGCGACTGCGATGGGAAACAGCCGGCGGATGCTGCGCCGCGGTGGTGAGCCCGTGCTTCAGCCGGCCAGACGTACGCTTTCCGGCAGGCTGACTTCCATGGCCACCGGCAGGTGATCGGATACCGGGCAGTCGAGGACGACGGCGCGCTCGACCTGCAGTGTGGGCGTCACCAGGATGTGGTCGATGTTGCGGGCGGGACGCCAGCTGGGGAAGGTGTGCAGGCCGTGGATGGGTTCGCGCATGAGGGTGTTGCTGATCAGCAGATCCATCTCGGGGCTGTCCGACCGGCAGTTGAGATCGCCCATCAGAATGACATGGCGATAGCGGTTGACCAGCTCGCTGATGTAGCCGATCTGGCGCATGCGGCCGCTGCGGCTGAGGGCCAGATGCATGATCAACAGCACCAGCGGCTCCTGGTGGCCTCCGAAGCGGATCAGCAGTGCACCGCGCCCGGGTATCTTGCCGGGCAGACGGTGCTCGGTGATCTCCGTCGGACGGAAGCGGCTTAGCATGCCGATGCTGTGACGCGCGATACCGCCCACCCGACGATTGGTCTGGTCGTACCAATACGGAAAGCCCGCCCGCTGGCCAAGGTATTCGGTAAGGTTGATGAAACCGGACCGCAGGCTGCCGGTGTCCACTTCCTGCAAACCCACCAGGTCGTAGCCCTGGATCAGATCGGCGATCTGGTTGAGATTGTCGAAGCGCTCGGGATGGGGCAGCACATGCTTCCAGCTCTGGGTCACGTAGTGCCGGTAGTGGCGGGTGGTGACCCCGGTCTGGATGTTGTAGCTGAGCAGCCGCAGACGATGATGGCCGCCGCCCGAAGGGGCTTCCTTGGAGGCCGATGCGCTGCTTTGGTCTGCATGGGCCGCGGTCATGGCATCAAATGGGACAGACCAGCTTGCCGAGCTTGTCGGTGAGCTTGAGATTTTCGCTGTAGTCCACCGGGCAGTCGATGATGCTGACCGTCTTGTCGGCCATGGCCTTCTTCAATGTGGGCATCAGGTCGCCGACCTTTTCGATGCGGTACCCTTTGGCCCCGAAGGACTCGGCATACTTCACGAAGTCCGGGTTGCCGAAGCGCACGTTGCTGGAGCGATGAAAATGGTTCATCTGCTTCCACTCGATCAATCCGTAACCGCAGTCGTTCCAGATCAGGATGACGATGGCGACGCCCAGCCGGGTCGCCGTCTCGATCTCCTGGGAGTTCATCAGGAAACCGGCATCTCCGGTAACCGCCACCACGGCCCTGTCAGGATAGAGCATCTTGGCCGCAATGGCGCCGGGTACCGCGATGCCCATGCTGGCGAATCCGTTGGAGATGATGCAGGTGTTGGGATATTCGCACCGGAACATCCGGGCCATCCACATCTTGTGGGCACCCACGTCGCAGACGACGATGTCTTCCATGGCCAGGGCGGTGCGCAGGTCCCAGATGATCTTCTGGGGCTTGATGGGAAAGCCCTCGTCATTGCGCAGCTGATTCATCTCCTCGATGAGCGCTTCGCGCAGCGCCCGCATGGGCTGCCCCTGATGGGGCGTCGCCAGTTCCTGGATCCGCATCAGGCTGTGTTTGATGTCGCCCACCACACCGGCCTCGATGTTGTAGCTGGCATCCACCTCCGCGGGCAGCGTATCGATGTGGATGATCTTGCGGTCGCGGGTGGGATGCCACAGGTGGGGATGGTATTCCACCAGGTCGTACCCGACGCAAATAATGACGTCGGCCCGCGAGAAGCCGCAGCTGATGTAGTCGTTGGCCTGCAGGCCGGCGCTGCCCAGGGCCAGCGGATTCTTTCCAAAGGGTAGCACGCCCTTGGCCATGAACGTGTTCGCCACCGGGATGTCGAGTTGGGCGGCGAAATCGGCCAGGTGCTTCCAGGCCCGTGCCCGCACCACGCCGTTGCCGGCGAGGATGATGGGATTGCGCGCTTCGGAGATCACCTCGGCGGCCCGTTCCACGCGGTCCCGGGCCGGCTCCGGCGTCACCGGAAACTTCACCGGCAGGGGCTCGGCCTCGATTTCCATGGAGGCGATGTTCTCGGGGAACTCGATGAACGTGGCGCCGGTCTTCTCGGTCTGAGCGAGCTTGAACGCCTTGCGCACCACCTCGGGGATGATGTTTGGCGTCAGCAGCCGGGACGAGTACTTGGTGATGGGCTGGAACAGCTGCTCCAGATCCAGCACCTGGTGGGATTCCTTGTGCAGGCGGTTGGTGCCGGCTTGGCCGGAGATGGCCACTACCGGGGCGTGGTCCATGTTGGCGTCGGCCACGCCGGTGACCAGGTTGGTGGCGCCGGGACCCAGGGTGGAAAGACAGACGCCGGCGCGCCCGGTCAGGCGGCCGTAGACGTCAGCCATGAAGGCGGCGCCCTGCTCGTGTCGGGTGGTGATGAACCGGATACTGGAGTCCACCAGGGCGTCCATGACGTCCAGGTTCTCTTCGCCGGGAACGCCGAAGATGTACTCAACCCCCTCGTTCTCAAGGCACCTGACGAACAGTTCCGCTGCTTTCATCGGACCACCTTCCGTGCCGCCATCCACCCGTCCCCAAACGGGCGTCTTCCTGCACCATGCAAGTCACGTACCGAACCGGGACTTCAGCCCGATCAGTCGGCGGCCGTGTGCGCGCTTGCGCGCTCCTTCTGGATCAGATACTTGACCACGTTCAGCATGGCCTCGTTGCTGCCGGCGAGCTGGCCGGAGGTACGGTACTTACCGGCCACGATCATGCTGGGCACCCCGGAAATGCCGTAGCGACGCGTCATGTCCCTGGCGCGATTGACATCCACGTCCACCGCGAACGAATGATAGGTGGAAAGAAATTTCTTCTCCGGTACACCGTGCTTGGCAAAGAAGGCGGCCATGGCCTTGGTGTCGGTGAGCAGCTTGACTTCGTGGTCCTTGTGGATGGCGTTGAACAGCGCCAGATGAGTCTTGGGGAACACCCCCAGCAGCTTCTCGGTGTAGAAGGCCCGGGCCAGCGGTGCCCAGTTCGGACCCAGCACCGCGGGGATGCGCTCGAAGTCCACATCCTTGGGTTTGTGGGCGAGCCATTGATCCAGATGGGGCTCGAAGTGGTAACAGTGGGGGCAGCCGTACCAGAACAGCTCGATCACCTGGATCTTGCCGCCGGTGTCGGTGGGCTGGGGCGGATCGATGATCTGGTAATCGATGCCCGCGTCATAGTGCCGCGCCGAGTCTGCCGACGCCGCCGTCACCAGAGCGGGTGCGAGAAGGGCCAGCAGGCCGACGATCATTTTTTTTAGCATGAGGTCGCATTCCCCGTCATATCAGCAGCCCGCTCCAACCGTGCAGGCCCGCCGCCGCTGCCCGACGGGCGACGGCGGCGGGCCCGGGCAGCGCCCCTACAGGTGGCCGTAGGAGTGCAGCCCCGAAAGGAACATGTTTACACCCAGGAACGCAAAGGAGGTGACGCCAAGCCCGATAATGGCCCACCAGGCCATGGGGGCGCCGCGCCAGCCCTTGGTCAGGCGCATGTGCAGCCAGGCCGCGTAGTTGAGCCACACGATCAGGGCCCAGGTCTCCTTGGGATCCCAGGACCAGTACCCGCCCCAGGCCTGGGCCGCCCACAGGGCGCCCAGGATGGTGGCGACAGTGAAGAAGGCGAAACCCAGAGCGACGGACTTGTACATGACGTCGTCCATCATGTCCTTGGACGGCAGCCTGGCCAGCAGGGCGCCGTTGGGATTCACCCGCTCCTGCCGTTCCCGCACCAGGAAGGCGACGCCCACCATGGAAGCCAGGGCGAAGGAACCGTAGCCAATGAAGTTGGCAGGCACGTGAATCTTCATCCAGTAGCTCTGCAGGGCAGGCACCAGGGGCTGGATCTGGTAGGCCTGATGGGCGTAGGAGTACCACAGCAGAAAACCCACCGCGGCCGAGATCACCAGCATCACGAACCCGCCCAGGGATCGGTTCTGGTATTTGCCCTCGTAATACAGGTAGAGCAGCGTGGTGACGATGCAGAACAGGATGAACACATCGTAGAGATTGCTCACCGGAATATGGCCGATGCCGGGTCCCATCATGTAGGACTCGCGCCAGCGCACCATGAGCGCGACCAGGCCCATGGTGGCGCCGCACCATGCCATTGCACTACCCACCTTGCTGGTGAATTCCGAGCCGCTGAACAGCCCCAGGAAATAGGCGAAAGCCGAGCCGACCAGCAGGGCGCTCATCCACATGACCGCCGATTGGCCCGACAGCATGTACTCGAGGAAGAAGTTGTGGTCGGCGGCACTGAGATTGTTGCCGTAGCACCAGATCGCGAACAGGCTCACGCCGGCCACCACCAGGGAGAGCGCCCGCATGGGCTTCCAGCGCCATCCCACCCATACCAGTCCAACCGTCCAGAGGCCCAGAATGCCGGTCTGGTACTGGTCCATCGGACTGCCGATATGGCCCGCGTAGGCATAAGCGAAAATCGCCGACGCCATTACAAACAGGGCCCAAGCCCAGTCGAACCAGCTCAGTGCCTGCCAGAACGACGGGGCTTTGAAATCCTTCAACATGTCATGCTGTGTCACGGACATGTCATCTCTCCTCGGTGCAGTCGGCGCCGGTGCGGAAAGCCCGCAGTCCGGCCGTGTTAGGAGTTGAATTGGCGCTCGAACGTATCCCGCAGGGTCTCGAACTCCTGCTCGAAGTCCCGCTGATTGCGATTGCCGGTACCGGCGAAGAGTACCCGGGTTCCCCCGTCCCCGCGGTCCACCCAGAACCAGAGCCGGCGGTGTGCCACGTAGAACATCAGGAACACACCGATAATGAGCAGCCCAAAGCCCATATATACGACGATTTTGCCTGGGGCACGTGCGATTTGAAAGCCCGAGGCCTGGACCTGTTTGAAATTGGTCATCTGCAGGAAGAACGGCGCCCCGTATTTCGGCAGCGCCGCAATGGCGGTCAGGGCGTCGTCGTAGAACTGGGCATCCTTCTGGCTGACACCCTTGGAGACGTCCACCCCCTCCTGCTTGAGCACATCCACGTACAGCGTACCAAGCACATTCTGCAGAACCTTCATGTAGGCGTCCATAACCTTGCCCCGCCGGTCCTTGGGTACCTGCTTGTCGACCTGCGTGGCAATGGCCTGGAAGCCTCCCTTGGCGAACAGGGAAACCAGCCGGTCCATGGTATCGACAATGCGGTGCTCCATCTGTTCATTGTTCATCTTCGCCTCGGCGAAGGTTTCCCGGGTGGTCTGCTCGGCGATCTTCTTGACCCGCTCCGGATCGTGAATCCAGGCGTTGAAGGTCATGAACCGTTTGACGCCGCCGTCCGGGTCGGCCGGGATGTGAAGGTAGCGGTAGGGCTGGGCCGGCGAGGTGCGCATCCCGGTGAGGTAGAACAGGCGTCCGTCCTGCTCCACCGGCGCCATATAGGTGTTGTACTCGGTGGCGACACCTTCCGCGTTGCGCAGCTTGTAGGTGAAGCTCGGCCCCAGGTTGAAGAAGTCTTCCTTACCGCTCCCGGTTTCCTTCCGGTTGATGTTGTACATCCGGAAGTTGGTCAACTCCAGGGTCAGCGGACCCTTGGCGGTGTTGACCGGCACCTTGGAGAACACCGAGCTCTTGACCACCTGCGGATCCAGGTCCGAGCTCTGCAGCGGCCAGGCCTTCAAGGTCTCGTGGGTGCCGCCGTCGCTGAAGCTGGCCTGATAGATGGTGTAGCCCTTGTAGGTCAGCGGATGGTTGACCGCAATGGTGGCGGCGATGGGGTGACCCGGGTTGCTCGGGTCGTGGATGACCACGTCGCTCTCGAAGGACCGGGGCTTGCCGCTCGGATAATGCCGGATGCGGAATTTCTTCAGGTCTATGGTGAACGGCAGGGGCTGCACCAGGTAGCCGTTCCACAGCTGCAGGAAGCACAGGTTGGCCGATGTGCCCTCCGGGATGGTGACGCTGCCCCGGAACGAGGGATTGTGCACTGACAGCCAGCTCTTCTTGGGCACCTGGGAGGCGGGCAGGTCCTTGGTCTCCACCTGAATGGCGCCGGTCAGCGCCTTGAGCTTGAGCGACGCCGTGCCGTCCGCCAGCGCGCCCAGGCAGATCACCACGATGGCTGTATGGGTGAAAATGTAGCCCAGGCGATTGATGCGGCCCTTCATGGCGGCCAGCATCACGTGGTCGCCATGGTCCTTGCGCCGCACCCGGTAGCCGTAGGCACGCACGATGGTGGACACCGCGTGCACCGTGGCGTCTTGATCGGCAGGAACGTTCCACTGCTTGTTGAAATTGAATGCCTGCAGGGATTTGAGCTGCACGCCCAGGCGGAAGTTGCGCATCTCGCGGACCATGCCGGGGCTGTTGCGCACGATGCACACGCTGGTGGAGATGACCAGGAAGCCCAGGATCGTCATGAACCACCAGGTGCTGTACACATCGTACAGCCCGATGGACTTGAAGACCTGGAACCAGAACGCCCCGAACTGGATGACGTAGTTCTGGTAGGGCTCGTTCTGCTTGAGGACCGTGCCGATCACGGCTGCAATGGCGGTGGCCGCCAGCAGCGTAATGGCCAGGTTCATGGACCCCAGGAATTCCAGCAGGATTTTGGACCGCGAGGGGGCCGGCGGCGTAATCTCGGTGCGTGCGTCGGTGCTCAAGATGGCAAACTGTCAGATGGCGTGGTGTCGGCGTATTAGGACAGCGGGCGGCGGCGCTCGTTCATTGTACACCCGGTAAATTCCGGGCGCCTGATGACGCTCTTATGGTGTGGGAATTCAAGCTGCCGGGACGGTACTGCGCTCATCGAAGACGACAGAGGGCGACCACGGCCGCCCTCTGCCTGCGCGTCGAAGCTGGCGATACGCGCGCTCAGTGCAGCCCCTGAATGTAGGAAGCCACCGCCTCTATCTGGGCGTCGGTGAGCTTGGCGGCGATGTCGCGCATCATCTTGCCGGCATCATTGTTGCGGTCACCGGAGCGGAACGCCTTCAGCTGTGCCACCACGTAGGCGGCGTGCTGGCCGTGCAATGCGGGGAAGTGAGCGGCCGGATTGCCGGCACCGGTCGGGCCATGGCAGGCCATGCAGGCCGGCACACCGGTCTTCATGTCGCCGCCGCGGAAGATGGACTCACCGAGGGCCACCAGCTTGGGGTCGGCCTGGCCGATCTTCACCTGCTGGCTGGAGAACCAGGCGGCCAGATCCTGGATCTGCTTGTCGTTCAGGGGCGCGGCCATGGGCTGCATGGTGGCGTTCTTGCGGGCGCCTGACTTGAAGTCATGGAGCTGTTTGATGATGTAGGGCGCGTTCTGGCCGGCCAGATTGGGAAACATGGGGCTGACGGAGTTGCCGTCGGCGCCGTGACAGGCGGCACAAGTGGTAGAATCGGCCTTGCCCGCGGAAGCGTTGCCCGGGTCCAGAGGATTACCTTCAGCGAGGGCGGTACCCGTAACCCCAAATACGGAAACCGCGACTGCGAACACGAACCACTTCTTCATCGTCGAGCAACTCCTCTAGCCATGCTGCTGTAGCATGCGGCATGGTCGCTGGAATCGCGGCGCGTAGCCGCGCGTAGGACCCCACGCCCTCCGGCTGCACCGGACGGCACCCCTAAGTAAAAAAGACCTCACTGTATACCAGCCGTGAAGTAACCGGTCAACTATACATGACCATGACAAACGGCGCCCGGACGAGGAAAATGCCGGCCATGACGAACCCCTACCACGCAGCACGATTTCTCAAGAGCGCCCCCGCCCCGGCCCAGGCGCCGCCCGACCAAGGGGCCGAGGTGGCCTTCGCAGGTCGCTCCAACGCCGGCAAGTCCAGCGCCCTGAACGCCATTACCGGCCAGCGCTCCCTGGCACGCACCAGCAAGACGCCGGGGCGCACCCAGCTGCTCAACTTCTTTGACGTGGGAGAGCACAGACGGCTGGTGGATCTGCCCGGCTACGGGTACGCGCAGGTTCCCATGGCCGTCAAGCAACGCTGGCAGGCGGAGCTCGCCCGCTACCTGCAGGAGCGTCGGTGCCTGCGGGGGTTGGTGCTGCTGATGGATGTGCGTCATCCGCTGACCGAATACGACTGTCAGCTGCTGGACTGGTGCAACCAGGCCCAGCTGCCGGTTCACGTGCTGTTGACCAAGGCCGACAAGCTCAAGCGCGGGCCCGCCTCCGCGGCTCTGCACCGCGTACGCCGGGCCCTGGGCGAGCTGCATCCCGGCAGCACCGTGCAGCTGTTTTCCGCCCTCAAGCATGAAGGCCTGGAGGAGGTCCGCAGCCAGCTGGACCGCTGGCTGGAACTCAACGCCGGGTGAAGCGGGGGTCGAAAAACGGGCAAAAAAAACCCCGGTATTCAAGGGGGGGGAAGTACCGGGGTCAATCACCCGACTTGGGGGTGCCGGGTAAGGAGGAATACCCGCTCAGGGAGGGAGAGCGGGGTGAGCGCTGTGCAGCAACGCTCGCAATCGTTATGACCAAGGGCGCCGGCTAAAGTTCACGGTCGCAAAAATCCGGCCGCGAAATTTTTTCCGGCCCCCTCCGGGCGGCCGGATCCGCTTCCGTCCGATGGGTCAGTGGGCCTCGTCCCAGTTGCCACCCACGCCGATATCGACCACCAGCGGGACGTCCAGGGCGGCGGCGTCCTCCATGGCGGCACGGATGCGTTCACCGGCCGCATCCACCTGCCCTTCGGCGATTTCGAACACCAGTTCGTCGTGCACCTGCATGACCATGCGCACGCCGTGACCGGCGCTCTGTATCCAGCCGTCCACCGCGATCATGGCACGCTTGATGATGTCGGCGGCGGTGCCCTGCATGGGGGCGTTGATGGCGGCCCGTTCGGCCTGGGCCCGGCGCTGGCCGTTGCGCGAACCGATTTCGGGCAGGTACAGGCGGCGGCCGAACACCGTTTCCACGAAACCCCGGTCGCGGGCGGCGGCGCGGGTGCGCTCCATGTACTCGCGCACCCCCGGGTAGCGGGCGAAGTAGCGGTCCACGTATTCCTGGGCGGTACCCCGGTCCAGGCCCAACTGGCGTCCCAGCCCGTACGCCGACATGCCGTAGATCAGGCCGAAGTTGATGGCCTTGGCGGCGCGGCGCTGCTCGCCGCTGACCTGCTCCGGCGCGGTCCCGAACACCTCGGCGGCAGTGGCCCGGTGGATGTCCTCGCCGGCGGCGAAGGCCTTGAGCAGTCCCTCGTCGGCGGACAGGTGGGCCATGATGCGCAGCTCGATCTGGGAGTAGTCCGCGGCCAGGATGCGATGGCCGGGACCGGCCACGAAGGCCTGGCGGATGCGTCGCCCCTCCTCGGTGCGCACCGGGATGTTCTGCAGGTTGGGATCGGAGGAGGACAGCCGCCCGGTGGCGGCCACCGCCTGGTGGTAGGAGGTGTGCACCCGGCCGGTGTCCGGGTCGATCTGTTCGGGCAGGCGGTCGGTGTAGGTGGACTTGAGCTTGGACAGGGAGCGGTAGTCCAGGATCACCCGGGGCAGCGGGTAGTCCAGGGCCAGCTCCGCCAGCACCGCCTCGGCGGTGGAGGGCGCGCCCTTGGGGGTCTTGGCGGTGACCGGCAGCTTGAGCTCTTCGTACAGGATTTCCTGAATCTGCTTGGGCGAGCCCAGGTTGAAGGAATGGCCCGCCAGCTCGTGGGCGTGCGCCTCGATTTCTGCCAGCCGCTCTGTGAGCTCCTTACTGTGCGCCCGCAGCATGTCCACGTCCACCCGCACGCCGGTGCGCTCCATGCGCGAGAGCACCGGCACCAGGGGCATCTCGATGTCCTCGAACACCCGCCGCAGGCCGGCCTCGTCCCGCAGGCGCGGCCACAGGTACTCGTGCAGCTTGAGGGTGACGTCGGCATCCTCGGCGGCATAGGGCCCGGCCTGCTCCAGGGCCACTTCGTCGAAGCCGATCTGTTTGGCGCCTTTGCCGGCCACCTCCTCGTAGCTGATGTTCTTGTGGCCGAGATACTTCAGGGCCAGGGAATCCATGTCGTGGCGACTGGCGGTGCTGTCCAGCACATAGGACTCCAGCATGGTGTCGTAGCGCACGCCCTGCAGCTCGATGCCGTGGCGGGCCAGCACGCTCATGTCGTACTTGAGGTTGTGGCCGAGCTTGGCGCGCACGGGGTCCTCCAGCAGCGGGCGCATCCGTTCCAGCACGCTCTCGCGGTTCAGCTGCTCGGGGGCGCCGGGGTAGCGATGGGCCAGGGGCACGTAGGCCCCGCGGCCGGCCTGCACTGAAAACGAAACGCCGACGATGTCCGCCTGCATGTAGTCCAGGCTGGTGGTCTCGGTATCGAAGGCGAACACATCGGCCGACTCCAGCTCCCGCAGCCAGCCGTCGAGCTGAGCCTCGCTCAACACCACCTCATATTCCACGTCCGCGGCGGGCGCGTCCTGGGTCTGCGCGCTCTCGCCGCCTTCGTCGAGCTGCCCCAGCCAGGTGGTGAATTCCAGCCGGCTCAGCAGCGCCCGCAAGGCATCGGTGTCGGGCGCCTGCAAGCGCAGATCCGCAGGCCCAACGTCCAGCGCCACATCGCAGCGGATGGTGGCCAGATCGCGGGACAGGGCCAGGTTGTCCAGATGCTCGCGCAGGCTTTCCCCCACCTTGCCCTTGATGTCGCCGGCGTGCTCCACCAGCGCCTCCATGGAGCCGTATTCGGTGAGCCACTTGGCGGCGGTCTTGGGCCCCACCTTGGGCACGCCGGGAATGTTGTCGGAGGTATCCCCCACCAGCGCCAAGTAATCGATGATCCGCTCCGGGGGCACCCCGAACTTGGCCTGCACGCCGTCGCGGTCCATCACCGTCGCGCTCATGGTGTTGACCAGCGTCACATGTTCGTCCACCAGCTGGGCCATGTCCTTGTCGCCGGTGGAGATGAGCGTGTTCATGCCCTGCTCGGTGGCGCGCCGCGCCAGGGTCCCGATGACGTCGTCGGCCTCCACACCCGACACCTGCAGGACGGGAAAGCCCATGGCCCGCACCAGATCGTGCAGCGGCTCGATCTGGCAGGACAGATCGTCGGGCATGGGCGGGCGGTGGGCCTTGTAGGCCTCGAACAATTCGTCGCGGAACGTCCCGCCGGGGGCGTCGAACACCACCGCCACGTATTCGGGATCGTAATCGGCCACCAGCTTGCGCAGCATGTTGGCCACACCGTAGACGGCGCCGGTGGGTTCATCCCGGGAGTTGGTCAGCGGCGGCAGGGCGTGGAAGGCGCGGTACAGGTAGGACGAACCGTCCACCAGTACCAGGGGCTTGTCGGGCGAGTCGGCCATGGGGCGTCCGTATCATGAGAGCACAGTGCGTATCATGGTATCATCGTGCCGCAGGCCGCGGACCCGCCCGCATCGCGCCCAGACAACACGATCGCAACCGCGCTCACCCACAGTACGAGGAACGCCCCGGATGCCTTGCACCCATCCCCGGGCGTCGCCTATGGCAGGACATCAGCCTATGGACGATCAGACCAAACACGCGCACCCGGGCATGCACCCGGTGAACGACACCATGCTCACCCGCGAATCCTGGAAAATCTTCCAGATCATGGCCGAGTTCGTAGAGGGCTTCGAGCGCCTGGCGCGCATCAAGCCGTCGGTGAGCATTTTCGGCTCGGCCCGCACGCCCACCGAGCACCCCTATTACGAGCTCGCCGAGCAGATCGCCCAGGCGCTGTCGGACGCCGGCTTCTCCGTGGTCAGCGGCGGCGGCCCCGGCATCATGGAGGCGGCCAACAAGGGCGCCTATGCGGGCAAGTCACCCAGCATCGGACTGAACATCCAACTGCCCCACGAGCAGGCGGGCAATCCCTACCAGGACATCGCCCTGCATTTTCGCCACTTCTTCTCCCGCAAGGTCATGTTCGTGAAATACGCCTCGGCCTATGTGGTGCTGCCGGGCGGCTTCGGCACCCTGGACGAACTGGCCGAAATCCTGACCCTGGTGCAGACCGGCAAGACCCGCCGCATCCCCATCATTCTGGTGGGCAGCAAATTCTGGTCGGGGCTGGTGGAGTGGTTCAAACAGACGCTGGTGGAAGAAGGCACCATTTCCGCGCAGGATCTGGATCTTTTCAAGGTCATCGATGAGCCGCAGGAAGTCGTTGATGCTATCTTTCATCATTATGAGCATCGCGGCTTCGAACCGTCTGCCAGGGAGCAGGAAATCCTGCTGGAACTGTGAATCCGAGCCGAGGAAACCCCATGCGCGCAATACTCTTTCTGGCTGTCTGCCTCGCTGCGGGTCCGGTGCTGGCGCAGACCGGCTCGGACCAGCGGCAGAAGACTCAGCAGCTGCCCTCGCTGCAGGAGCCCGCGCCCAAACCCGAGCCCAACGCCGCGCCGCCCGCCAGACATACCGGCGGCGACGAGAACGGCAAACAATCCATCGAGCCGGAGGTCACCATCATCCCCGGCAAGGGCAAGGAGAAAATCGAGCAGTACAGCGTCAACGGGCGGGTGTACATGATCGAGGTGATCCCCGCCAAGGGCTATCCCTATTACCTGATCGACACCACCGGCAACGGCGTCTTCGACACCCGTCGCGGGGGACCGGAGCCCAACATCTCCATTCCCCACTGGGTCATCTTCAGCTGGTGACATCCATTCGGTGAATTCCGGCCCGCCGTGCCCGGCGGGCCGCGCGGTTGGCCAACGCTGCCGCCTTCACGGTTTCTTCCCTTATACTGGCGCGCCATGAGCGCCTGGACCGTCCCACTCGCCCGCCTGACCCGCACCCTCGACGGCTTCGCCGAGTGGACGGGCCGCGCCATCAGCTGGCTGACCCTGCTGCTGGTGCTGGACACCTTCGCCGTGGTGGTGCTGCGCTACCTGTTCAGTGTGGGCTGGATCGCCATGCAGGAGTCCATGACCTACCTGCATGCCTTCGTGTTCCTGCTGGGCGCCGCCTACACGCTGCGCCACGACGGCCATGTGCGGGTGGACATCGTGTACCGGGATCTCACGCCCCGCACCAAAGCCTGGCTGGATCTGCTGGGTACCTTCGTGTTTCTGGTGCCGGTGTGCGTGTTCATCCTGTGGTCCAGCTGGGGCTACGTGGCCAGCTCCTGGGCATTGCACGAAGGCTCCGAAGAGGCCGGCGGCCTGCCCCTGGTGTACATCCTAAAGACCGCCATTCCGGTCATGGCGGTACTGATGCTCATCCAGGGCCTGTCCCAGGCACTGCACTGCGTGCTCACCATCGCCGGAGCGGAAACGCACCCCTCAGATCACCAGGCGTCGGACACCGAGCTGTGAGCGGCCGCAGCCGACAGGCCCGTTGATCCATGGCCGAATGGATGCCCATCTGGATGTTCGTGGCGGTGTGCGGGCTGCTGCTGATCGGCTATCCGGTAGCCTTCACCCTGGCGGGCACGGCGCTGGGCTTTGCGATCCTGGGCAGCGGGCTGCACCTGTTCGACGGCGCCTTTCTGGAAGCCCTGCCCAACCGTCTGTACGGCATCATGGGCAACACCACTCTGATCGCCGTGCCGCTGTTCGTGTTCATGGGGGTGACCCTGGAACGCTCCAAGGTCGCCGAACAGCTATTGGACACCATGGCGCTGCTGTTCGGGCCCCTGCGCGGCGGGCTGGGTTTCTCGGTGATGCTGGTGGGCATGCTGCTGGCGGCCAGCACCGGCATCGTGGGGGCCACGGTGGTCACCATGGGCCTGCTGTCCCTGCCCACCATGCTGCGCCGGGGCTACGATCCGCGCCTGTCCTGCGGCGCCATCTGCGCCTCGGGCACCCTGGGACAGATCATCCCACCCTCCATCGTACTGGTGCTGCTGGGCGACGTGCTGTCCTCGGCCTACCAGCAGGCCCAGCTCAACATGGGCATCTTCTCGCCCCAGACGGTATCGGTGGGCGACCTGTTCGTGGGCGACATCGTCCCCGGGCTCATCCTGGTGGGCCTGTATATGGTCTACCTGGCCTTCGTCGCCTGGCTCCGGCCCCAGGCCATGCCCGCCATCCCGGCCGCGGAGCGCGCCGAGCTGCGCGGCCTGCGGCTGGCACGCCGGGTGGTGACGGCGTTGATCCCGCCCCTGGTGCTGATCGTGGCCGTGCTGGGATCGATCATCGGCGGGCTGGCCACGCCCACCGAAGCGGCGTCGGTGGGCGCGGTGGGCGCGCTGGCGCTGGCCGTGCTGCAGGGGCAGCTCAGCCTGACCACCCTGCGGGAGATCATGCGCAGCACCACCCAGGTCAGCAGCATGGTGTTCCTGATCCTCATCGGAGCGTCGGTGTTCTCCCTGGTGTTCCGCGGCTTCGGAGGCGACGACCTGGTGCGGGATCTGCTCACCGGGCTGCCCGGCGGCGAGGTGGGCGCCATGCTGGCGGTGATGGCCGTCATGTTCGTGCTGGGCTTCGTGCTGGACTTCATCGAGATCACCTTCGTGGTGGTCCCCATCGTGGGACCCGTGCTGCTGACCATGGGCCTGGATCCCGTGTGGCTGGGCATCATGATGGCCATCAACCTGCAGACATCCTTCCTGACGCCGCCCTTCGGCTTCGCCCTGTTCTACCTGCGGGGCGTGGCGCCGGCGGAGGTGAGCACGGGGCAGATCTACCGGGGCGTGGCGCCCTTCATCGCCATCCAGCTCGCCATGCTCGCGATGCTGGCCCTGTGGCCCGGGCTGGCCACCTGGCTGCCGGAGGCGATCTACGGCAATTGACATCCCCGCCGGTCCGGGATAAAAAGAACGAACGTTCGGTCTAACAACTCCATCCATGCCGAATACAGCGACAGCCCGAGCCCCGGAGCGGGACCTGCGGAACCAGATCCTGGATACCGCCCTGCAGCTGTTCTCCCGCAACGGCTACTTCAATACGTCGGTGCACGACATCCGGCGCGCCGCCGGCGTCAGCATCGGTGCGATCTACCATCACTTCCCCAGCAAGGAGGCCGTCGCCGCCGCGCTCTACCATGACCTGGTGGAGCGCATGGATCGGGTCATGGTGGACATCGTAGCCGCCCACCGCAGCGCCCATGACCGTTGCCGCGCCGTCGTCGCCGCGCTGTTCGAGCTGGCGGAAACCCAGCCGGAAATGATGTCCTTCATCCTCAATGCCAAGCATCGGGAGTTCATGCCCGATGCCACCCCCATCTGTTCGTCGCGGCCGTTCGAACGCATGCTGGACATGGTCCGCGAGGGCATCGCTTCCGGGGAGATCCGGCAGATGGAGGCTCTGGTGGCGGCGCCGAGCCTGTTCGGCGGCCCGCTGCGGCTGCTGCAGCTGCGCCTGGACGGCATTCTCACCGTGCCGCTCCCCTCGGTGCTGGACACCGCCTGGGAATGCGCGTGGCGCGCGGTGGCGAACCCATGACACCGTGTTCGGGAGCGAACGCGGCGCGACGACACCGTGCCGGAGGGGGCGGGGTCGAATCTCAGTTGAACGATAGGGAGATCGAAGCATGAATACGTGGATTTCAGGCCAGACACGGGCGGCCGCACGCTGCGCGCCGAACCCCGTTCCCACCCCTCCCGTGCAGGGCACACCCGGAGAGACGTCATGAGCAGGCCCGCGGTAGACCGCACCTTGAACACGGCCGGCACCGGACTGCCGCTGCTGCTGGTACGCACCAACCTGGTCATGCAGGAACTGTCGGCCGGCGACGTGGTGGAGATCATCGCCACCCACCCCGACAGCGAAACGGACATCCCGTCCTGGTGCCGCCGCTCGGGCAATACCCTGGTGCACAGCGAAGTGACCGACAGCGCCTACCACTACTACGTGCGCAAGCACGCCTAGGAAGCTCTGGTTCCGATCCATCGCTTGGGCCGCACCGGCAACCCGGCGCCGTAGGTTGGGCGGAGCGCCGTAGGTTGGGCTGACGAAGGAAGCCCAACGGAGTCGCGGTTCGGGTGGCGGCGGAGTGTTGGGCTTCGCGTGGCTCAGCCCAACCTACGACAGCTTGTGGTCATCCGCTTGAGCGAACTGTGCAGAGGCTCCCTGGGCCGGCGCCCGGGCTAGCGCTCCATTGAGTTCCAGGTGTCCCAGGAACTGGCGGGTGGCGGCCTGCCAGGTATGCTCCAGCGCATAGGCGCGGCAGGCATGACCGCTCAGTTCCAGGGCGGCCAACGCCCCCCGGCCCAGGTCTTCGTCCAGCACGCCGGTGACGCCCTCGCGCACCACATCCACCGGCCCGGTCACCGGATAGGCGGCCACCGGCACGCCGCAGGCCATGGCTTCCAGCATCACCAGCCCGAACGTGTCGGTGCGGCTGGGAAACACGAATACGTCCGCCGCCGCCACATGGCGGGCCAGTTCCTCGCCGAACTTGAAACCGGTGAAGCGCACCTGCGGATGACGCCGCCGCAGGGTTTCCAGATCCGGCCCGTCGCCCACCACGTAGCGGGTGCCCGGCAGATCCAGGGCGAGGAATGCCTCGATGTTCTTCTCCACCGCGACCCGGCCCACATACATGGCGATCGGGCGGGGGGCCTGCAGGTAGTCCTTGGGACGCGGCCTGAACAGCTCGGTGTCCACACCCCGCGACCATAGCACCACATTCTCGAAGCCGTGGCTCATCAACTGCCGGCGCATGGAGGGCGTGGCCACCAGGGTGCGTCGCGCCCCCCCGTGAAACCAGCGCAGGAAGCGGTAGGACAGCGCCACCGGAATCGGCGCGCGCAGCCGCACGTACTCCGGAAACTGGGTGTGATAGGAGGAGGTGAACGCCAGCCCCCGGGCCCGGCAGTAGGCGCGGGCTGCCAGGCCCAACGGCCCCTCGGTGGCGATATGCACGGCGGTGGGTGCACACCGGTCCAGCAGGCCGGCCAGCCGGCGCCCCGGCCAAAGGGCGAGACGGATGGAAGGATAGGTGGGACAGGGCACGGTGGAAAAGGACTGGGGCGTCACGAAGCACACGCTGTAGCCGCGCGCCTCCAGTTCCTCGCCGGTGCGACTCAGTGTGCGCACCACACCGTTTACCTGAGGCTTCCAGGCGTCGGTGACGATGGCTATCCTCATGCGGCGTCGCCGGCGGCCGCCTTCTCCTCGGCGGCCACCGACTTCACCAGCTCCTGGCCTTCCGCCCAGCGCAGGATCTGCAACTCGCCGTCATGGCGTTCCACCAGCGCCGTGCAACTCTCCACCCAGTCGCCGTCGTTGCAGTAGAGCACGCCGTCGATGGTGGTCATCTCGGCACGGTGGATATGGCCGCACACCAGCCCATCCACGCCCCGGCGTCGCGCTTCGTGGGCGATGGCATACTCGAAGTTGCTGATGTACTTCACCGCGTTCTTGACCTTGTGCTTCAGGTACGCGGCCAGAGACCAGTAGGGGAATCCGAGCCGGCGGCGCACCAGATTGACCCAGTGGTTGATGCGCAGCAGGGCGTCGTAGGCGCGGGTGCCCAGCAGCGCCACCAACCGGGAGCACTTCACCACGCTGTCGAACTCGTCGCCGTGCAGCATCAGCAAACGGCGCCCGTCGGCGGTGACATGGATAGCCTCGATGCGGATTTCCACGTTGCCGAACACCATGCCGTCGTACTCGCGCATGATCTCGTCGTGGTTGCCCGGAATGTAGACCACCTTGGTGCCGTGCTTGGCCTTTCCGAGCACGGTGCGCAGCACGTTGTTGTGCTCCTGGGGCCAGTACAGGCCCCGCTTCATGTTCCAGACATCGATGATGTCGCCCACCAGATACAGGTACTCGCACTCGGTGGCATGCAGGAAGTCGAGCAGGAAATCCGCGCGGCAGCCGCGGTAACCCAGATGCACGTCCGAGACCCAGATGGCCCGGTAGCGCAACGGTCGCAGGGGATAGACGGGGCTCATGGCATCGCTCTCCGGTCGCTGGCCTGATGTCACGATGCCCCATCCGTGTTACAGGACGGACAACATCCTGTTAAGGAAAGATGAAAGGCGTACTACGCCGGTGAACGCCGGACCACAGTTTGAGGCGCCGTGCACTGCCTACCGCCCTGCCGTGCAGGAGCCGTCGCTGGGCAGTAGACTAGCGGAGCCGGACATCACCGTGGGGGAACCGCCATCAATCAATCGCCTGCAGCCGTCCCTAGCTGGTCCATGCGACAAAACGCGTTCCTGACCCTGCTGCGGTGCCGACTGCACTGGTACGCTCTGGCCACCGGGCGCCTGCTGGCCCGCCGCTGGCAGACGGTGGTAATCGTCCTGGGCGTGCTGTCTCCGGCGGCGATGCCGTTCGTTCTGCAGGCCAAGGTGCTGGCAAGCCCCGTTACCGGCCTGTTCGCGCCGGGCCACGGCGTGACATGGCGTTGGGCGCACCTGATGGTGCTGCAACTGGTGGCGCTGGCCTGGAGCGGAGCCCAGCGCGAGACGGTGGCCGGCGGACCGTTCGCCGCCTATATTGCGAGCCTGCCGATCTCGCCGACCCGGCAACGCACTCTCGACCTGGCATTGTTGGCGGTGGCCGACGGCGCGTTGTTGGTACCGGTGGCAACCGCGGTGGCGCTGTTCGCCGCCCAGCCCTCGCGCGCATTTCCCATCGCCGCCACCGGCGTCCTGGTGGCACTGGTGCTGACGGTCCAGCTGGCGCATCTGCAGGGGCGCTGGGGACTCGCCGGGGCAGCGGTGCTGCCGGGCGACCTGCTGTTCAGTCTGAGTCTGGGCGTCGCACCGGGCACCGCGGCCTGGGCATTGTTGGCCGCCGCAGCCGCTGTGGCGGCGCAGTCCCTGCTTGCGCCCCGGCCCTGCGCGCGACGCTTTGAGCACTACGCGCGGTGGCTCACGGCAAGGCGCTCCGAACCACCCCCGCTGACGCGGACAGCGCGCGCCGCTATCCTGCGTGTTCAGCTGCGGGCTCTGTTCGGCGCCCAGAGGACGGCGAGCCTGTTCAGGCTGGGCGCGGCCTTGGGCGTCGCCTATGGCGCGAGCCGATTGATGCGGTTGGAACACATGGATGTGCGGGCCCTTCCCACCGGCATCATCGCCCTGGCCGTGGCTGCGTTGATCGTCGGCGGCTTCTTCCGCAGCCTTCAGCTCATACATCAGCCCATGGGGCCCTTCCTTCGCACACTGCCGGCAAAAGCGCGGTTCTGGGCCTATCGGGATACCGCCCTGGTGATATGCCTGGGCGTGCCGCCGCTGGCAGTAACGATCTATCCGCTGCTGGCGGCCGGCGTCGCAACGGGCGCCCGATTGCTCGGCGTCGGCGCGCTGTATCTGGTGCTGTTGGCGGCGCTGCGTTGGCCCCAGCTGCGCGGCGGGCGCCACGGCGTGCTGCTGAGCGCGATGTTGGCGGGACTGTGGGCATGGCCTGCATTGGCCATGGCAACCTGAGGGCTCCGAGATGCTGGACTTGCAGGGCGTCAGCAAATCCTATGGCAGCCGGACCCTGTTCCGGGACGTCACCCACCACTTCGGACCCGGGCTGTTCGCCCTGCAGGGGCCGAACGGCATCGGCAAGTCGACCCTGCTGGCCCTGCTGTCCGGGGCCCAACCCATGGATGCCGGGGACGTGTGGGTGCACGGACACAGCCTGCGGCGCACGCCGGTGGCCGCCAAACGGCGACTGTCCTATGTGCCGGACGAATGCCCGGTGTATCCGTTTCTCACCGGAAGACAGTTTCTGGAGCTTGTGGCCAGCGTCAAACGGTGCGCACTCGCAACGCCGGTGATCGACCTGGTGGAACAGTTCGGGTTGGGGCCATACATCGACATACGCTTTGACGCGATGTCCCTGGGCACCCAGAAGAAGTTTCTACTGACTGCCGCCTGGATCGGCGATCCGTCGGTGATGCTGGTGGACGAACCGGACAATGCCCTGGACGCCGCATCCACGAACCTGCTGGCAGCCCGCTACCGGGACATGGCTGAAGAGAAACTGGTGCTGTTTTCAACCCATAATAGGGAATTCGCGGCGGCAGCCGGGGCGGAGGTCGTGACTCTCGCAACACTGACCCGTGAGAAGGTCGGTGCAGAGTGATGTGGGAGGACAATTGGGCGACCGGCTGTTGCAGCATCTCCACGCCGGCGCCCAATCAGCCGACAGACGCGGCAGCGCCATGGCAGGCATGATGACGCTGATGGAACTTTGGACCATGGACTCCATCATGTCCGCGGGTTGCGCGTAGAAATCTCCCGATAAGCCGCTTCAGCCACATCGGCGACGCGAGCCCAGCTGAACCCACGGGCAAATTCGCGGCATGCCGCGGCATCGAAGCGAATCGACCCGGACAGATAGCGCGCGAGCGCCTCTCTGATGGAGGTGACATCGGGCACTTCGACAAAGAAGCCCGATTGCCCTTCCGCCACCGCCTCCGCCGCACCCGCCAATCTCGCCGCCAGACTGGGCACGCCGCTGGCGGCCGCTTCCAGATACACAATGCCGAATCCCTCGTGACTGGCCGGCACGATGGATGCTGTCAGCACGAACAAGTCGGCGTGGGCGTAAAGATCCCGCAATGCGTCATCGCTCAGCCGTCCGGCAAAGCGCACCCGCGAGCCGAGACCCAGCGCATCGGCCAACTGGTCCAATTCCGGCCGCATTAAGCCCTCGCCCGCAATCACATAGTCGAATTCGAAACGGTCCTTCAGGTCAGCCAGCGCACGCAGGACAAGTCCGACATTCTTGCGCTGCTCCGAGAGGCGACAGACGGTGAGCAGCAGGGGCTCGGCGCGTGGGGTGGCGCGCGGCACCTCGAAGAATTCCGGCGCAACGCCGACCCAGGCCACGCGCATCTTCTCGGCACACGCAGGGTACAACTGGGCGAGCACGTCGGCGGTGTAATGGCTGTTTGCCAGAATGGCGGAAGCTTTGGGCAGGGAGCGCGCCAACATGCGGCGGGTTGTTTCGCGCCACAGCGCGGCCAGGTTTCTCCACACCCAAGGGCGCCACCGCCACACGCCGGCCAGTGCGAGCGCCGGGCGCGCCGTGAGTGGATAGGGAGCAAGAAAGTCATTTCCGTGCACCGAAACCACCGTGCGCTCGCATTTGCGGGCTATCCACGCGTGGCCTGCGGACAGCGCATGCCATACGTCGATGGGTTCATTCCGCAGTCTGGGCCAGTCCAGCCCTTCGCAGCTTTGCAGAATCGGCTTGATCGTGACGTTTTGCGGCGCCGTGACACCGGCGGATTTAGGCGGCACATAGACTGTAACCTGCAGATCGGGGCGCGCGCCCAACTCTTTCGTGAGCTGCCAGGCGTATGTCTCGACACCACCAAAGTCGGGGGGAAATTCAGAAGTAATAAGCCCGATACGCAACTTCATGCCTCAATCCGACACCAGCCACCGGACGGCAATTCGGTAGCCGGGATATCCCAGTCATCGGGTACGGCGGACAATGCGTCTTCTAGCTTAATGGCAGATTCCCCGGCATTCACCACCAGGCATGCGGCGGAGTCTCCATGTGACAGGTTTGCCACCACGATATCAGCACGCGTTGGGCTGGGAGTCTTGCCGCCGCCAACCTGCGCTTCGGCGTTGCCGCCGAGCACCGACGGCGGCAAGCCCAAGCGCTGCCGCACGCACAGTATCAGCGCCTCCGCCAGCATGCCGTCAAGTTCGGGACCCGGTTCGCGCAGACTCAGCAAATACAGCGCCTCCGCGTAAAATCCCACCGAGTACGCGCGACCTTTCTGTTCCAGCCAGCGTTGTGGGATTTCCGTCCGTTCGCAGCACCTCAGAACGCCCCGGATGTAGGGCGCGAAATGCGCGAAGTGTGCGCCGCGCGCAGCACGCACGAGGTCCATCAGATTTACGGCCAGATAGTCGTAAGCCCACACCTGTAGACTCAGTTCGCGATCGATATAGCCACCAGGCATGACAAGTCGCGGATAGCGTGTCTTCAGTCGCGGCAGGCGCGGCACGAACACCTGCCAGCCGAGTCGCTTCCACAGCCGCCGCCACAGCGGCAGACGCTTCGCCCGTTCCGTCGGCAGCAAAGTGAGGTCGATGGCAGAGAATAGCAGCCGGTACAGCCATTCCATGGGGCGCAACGACAACACCGCTGCGACGGCCTGGTAACCGGAGTCGACGAGGGGCAGGTACTGCGAGTCACCCGTAACGATGCCATAGCGGTCGAGCGCCACCAGGGTATCGAGCTGGGTGTTCAAGACCAGCATATTCTGCGGTGATTTTCCGAGCGTGTTGCCGGGCCACCATTTGAAAGGGGCCTTATTCATCCCGGCTGCGCTGGTCTCCAACTCATCGTGATAGAACCAGGCGCCGACGGCAGTGTCGTCCCGCTTGTCGGAAATAAAACTTATGCCTCGCGCAAGCGCGGCTCGCACGACCGGGTCATCGGCGTCGCTCAAGGAATCCATCATCAAGTGCAAGGCCGAACAGTGCAGACGGTAGTGGGACTCCATATCGTCGGTCCACTCGCCGTGGCGAAAGCCGCCATCCTCACCCTGCCGCGACAACACCGAGAGCAGCAATTGCGTCTTCAGTACCCCGTAGAGACGTTTTCCCGTGGTGCGTTGCAGACCACTCAAGATCAAATGCAGGGCGTGCGCATCGTTCTCCGAACATATGCGACGTTTGTGCGGCCAGGCGAAGCGGTCCTCATACACCCAGCCATGAACCAGGTGCCGGTAGACATCGCCGGGCTTGCCGTAGCGCGTGTGCGTGCCGAGGAGAAAATAGCCCTGGGTCTCGATGGGCGTGAGCGTCTGCAACTCTTCCAGCAGCGTGGGATCGGCGATTCGCCACACCAGCGCGTCCAGGGCCCAACCCTCGGGAATCCCGGAGAAGGCAATTTCGATGCTGGTCGAATCCAGATCGAAGCCATCCCATTCAGCGGCACGCTCTTCGAGAATGTGGCCTTGTTGGCTGACACGCCGCAGCATTGGCGGAACTGGCAGCCAGTAGCTCGGCGAAGCCGGATCGCGGTTTCGCAGCAGCCATCCGCCCGCGGTGCACCGCCGCAGCAGGAAGTGGCCCTCCAGACGCAGGCCAGTGGGGGTATCGGTCCGAAAGAACATGCAGTCCGCACCATCGACTGCATCCCGTGTGCGCTGACTGTCCCCGGATCGGACGCTGCTGCGCTGACCATGAGCAAGGCGGATATGTGGTGGGCTATCAGTGAAGAGGGTTTTGACGTCGAGCGGAGTCATGGACGGTTATGGGTCATTTCTTGGTCGGCGCGCCACGCGTTGATAGCCACCGCATCATCACGACGGCTCTCCCATGCGTTCGGCTTTCTCATTGGTAATGGAGCAGGGGTGAGTATACCCGCGCAACGGCACGGCAGCCCAGATTGTGGCGTTGGCGGCGCGCCTGATTCGTCCAGGTCGGCAGCAGGTAGCATGGCGGCTCTGTCACCGGGCACTAGGTCGTTCGGCGGGAAGGTCGTGCCAAGCGTCGGAGCCGGGCTGGCACGGTGGCGTCGGCGCGCGGCCGCAGGGGCTATATTGCCAGCCACCAAGCAAACATCGACTAATCAATAAAGTGCGGGCGGTAAGGACTCTATTGAACACGGACTCCAGTGTAATCCGCGCAACCCACCGGTACGCGCAGCGGACGTGGCGCAGGTCCGAGGACCTGTCGGCTTCATCGGACGGGACGAGCTGATAGAGGTTCTCCAGGGCGCCCTAAAGGCGGGAGACCCAGCGGGTCCCGACCAGCGTCGGTGCGGCCACACGGACACGGCAGACGCGCAGGGCGTCAGCAGATCCTACGGCAGCCAAACCCCGCTCCACGACATCGACTGCCGCCAGGGAAGAGGCAGTCTGCGAACTCGCGTGCGGTGGCGAACGGGAACAGCTCTGCGAGATTGTGGAAAGCGCCGACTCAGTTGCGGGCAGCGGTTGCCAGGGCCGTCAATTTGCTGTCCGGACGACGCTTGCCAGCTCTTCCGCCGGCGGCGGCAGCATCTTGTACATGGTGCGGAAGCGCTCCACACGGGCGCCGTCGGCGTGCAGTCCTGCCACAAAGCCGGGACGGATCGATTGATACAACAGTTGGACGGTGACTTGATAAGGGCCGCCCGTGGTGCCGGTGGGTATACGGTAATGTACCTGGTCGGAGCCGCTGCCGCCATCGGCACCCTCGGTATTGAAGTCGCTGTCCGCGACTCCGCCCAGTACGATCTCCGTGCCTTTTATCGCCGCACGCTGACGGAATCCGCGCGGGGGGATACGATCGTCTTTGAGGTAACGGTCGGCATACAGCAGCACGTAGGTAATGTTGCCGTTGCTGTCACCCAGAACGGATTCGTAGACCGTGACCTGCGAGGGGTCGGTAATCCGGTCCCGATGGGGTTCGAAGCAACCGTCATTGACGAACCCGACCGGCTTTCTGGACGCAATGCAATGGGCCTGCTCCGCGGCACTGTCTATGGACAACCGTCCGTCGGCGCCGGGGGCGCCCGACTCGAAGACGATGGCCCCGGCGCCATCGGTGATTTTCACATGCAGCCACATGCGGCGGCTCGGATAGGCGCTGGGCAGTTTGTGGCCCGTGAGGTTGGTTACCTGGACGTCGAGCTCGAGCGTGCCGGCTACCGCGGCCAGGCGTGGAATGCCGAGGGCGGCGCTGCGCTGCCCGAGAAACTCGCGGGTGGCGGCGATTTTTTCGTCGAATCCCGCCAGGCTGGTGCTGGACTCGATGCCCAGCACGGTCCGGTAGACCTTGAGCGTCTCCAGCATGTGGGTATTGCCGCCGAACAGTCGATGGCGGTGGTACGGTGCACGGTCAACCTGTCCGGCAGGACGCGTGGAAATGGGGGTCTGGTAGTCCTCGACGGCCGGCATATGGCAGTCCTGACAGGTACGCTTTGCGTCATTTTCGGCGCCGCGGCTGTATACGCTGTTTTGCCATTCCTGATACGGGGCCTGCTCCAGGAACTGCCGCGGGGGGTCCAGCGGCGCCGCCGTGTTCGCGTCCATCACCGGCGTACGCACGGTATGACAGCTGCCGCAATGTCCGGAGTCGGTCACCTGGTGGCCATAGCGGGGCGTGTACTTGACCTGATTCTGCATCGGACCGGCGTTGATGCCGGAATACGGGCCGTAGATG
>CAZNBB010000047.1:0-26196 GCA_964571225.1 uncultured Gammaproteobacteria bacterium | reverse complement strand
AACAAGGTCGGCGTCCGTCCGTTGTATCGCATCGATATTCCGGGCAAGCAGGAGACAGTGATCGGCGTCTCCATGAAAGCGCCGCCCAACGGCGACGAGCACATGGACGATGCCTGGCAGATGCACATCGTGGATTTCAAGCCTTTGAAGCAGACCGCCTATCTGCCCTATGAGGTAATGGTGCTCGGCAACAAGGTGGTTGCGCTGCACATGCGCTTCCGTATGGCCGTGAACTTTCCGGACCTCAGCATGATGGGTGCGCACAGCTTCTTCAAGCTGATGTCCAGCCCGGCGGCCATCGGCAAGGCACTGACTATCGCCGTGGGCGGTCACCCCAGCGACTTCTGACGGGGCTGTCCGCTGTCGGTTTGTCGATCGAACCCCCGCCCCGGCGGGGGTTTTATTTTGGGTGCCCATCCCCGAGAATTGGCCGGACCTGCAGGTCAACGGTGAGAATAATGGCGACCAAATCCATCAAGGTTACCGATCTCGGCACCATCAAGAACGAGCTCAACAAGTACAAGAAGGGCCAGAAGTTCAACATTCCTCAGTTCAACGAGGTGGCTCGACTCGCGTGGTTGGGCAAGGTCGTCATGCAGCCCCTGGACCCTATGGATGCCGACTGCAGTTCGTACCTGGTATTCGTGGACTATCCCGACCCTCTGGCGGGCACATTCCTGCCCACCACCGACGAGGAATTGATTGGCGGCATTCACATCGTGGACGGCCAGCAGGGCGAGGCCCTGGCCAAGATCATCGAACAGGGTGTGCACGAACGCGCTGCCATGTACGACAATCTGGGTCGGCGCGACTTCTACTTCGACTACTTTTACCAGCCTCAGCCCGACGACGAAGAAGACGGCTGACCGTGACCGGAGAAGCGGCCCGCTGGCTGGACCTGGGTACGCTCGATCCCTGCAGCCTGCACGCCACTGTCCAGGGCGTGGCCGAAGCGCAGACCGACGACAGCGTCCCTGTGCTTGTCTGGGCCCGCGCGGCGGCTCCCCATGTCTGCCTGGGCGCCAGTCAGAGCGCCGAAGCCGAACTGGATGTGGGTGCCTGTCAGCGGTCGGGACTCCAGATCGTACGGCGTGCTCTCGGCGGAGGTACGGTGTGGGTCGACGGCGACCAACAGGGCTTCTTCTTCATCTTGCCCAAGGTGCGGTCCCCGTCCGATCGGTCCCGCTTCTTTGCGCAAGCCCTTGCACCGGCGCTTGCCACGTACCGCGACCACGGCCTCGATGTGGCCGCCGTGGGACGCGGAGACCTTTGGTTGGGCACACGTAAGATTCTGGGCAGCGGAGCGGCGACCATCAACCGCGCGGATGTGCTGGGATCGAGCTTTCTGTTGCGTTTTCCGGTGGCGCGTTTTGCCGCAACGCTGCGTTGTCCGTCCGAGGGCTATCGACAGTGGCTGGCGGAAGAACTGCGCGGGGCCATGACCGCGTGGACGGAGCACGCACCGGCACCGTCGCCGGAAGACCTGGCGCAATGTTTCCGGCATCATGTGGAAGCGACGTACGGCTGGACTTTGAGAGACGACGGAGTCACCGATAAAGAGCGGGAGCTGTCGGCGGCGGCGACCAGCGAGGTGGCGGACGTGTTCGATGGGCCGCCCCGCGGGCTGATTCCGGATGGGGTGAAATTGAACCACGATACCTATCTGCTGGAGGGTCGGGCGGACGTGGGATGGGCGCGCGTGGTTTTGCGCGCAGGTCGGATACACCGGATCGCGCTGCCCGATCATGAAATGGCCGCGGCGTTGCGGGGTCAGGCGCCGACTGCGGCGGTCATCGAGCCCATTTTAGGCAAATATGTGCCGCCGCCCGAGGCGGCTCGATGGGCGCAATTCATAGACCGGATCACCCAGCCGGCAAGGAGTCTGGGGGATGAGTGAACCGACGATCGAACGTCGTCTGCAGCGGCGCTTCGTGTTGATGAGCGCCGACGGGGACATGGTTCAGCGTTTGCAGCGGCGGGTTCCGGAAGGATGGGAGATGGTGACTGTCACCGATGTGGATGACCTCGGTGACTGGCACGAACTACTGCTGTACCGTTTTCTGCTGCTGGACTTGGACGAGCTCGACGCTTTCGATCCTCTGGACGTAATCCGCGTTATCCGGACCCAGTATCAGATCAACCTGGCTGTGTTCTGCTTCGGCGGAGACGAGGACCTGCAGGACGAGATGCGCCTGTCCCGGGCGGACCGCTTTTTCAGCCGCGACGAAATTGCCGACCGGCTGCCGCAGTTCCTCGAACAATACGGTTGGGGTGGAGACTGAATGGAAGGCAAAAGCAACCGGCGGCCCGCAGGCCGCCGCTGATCCGATGGGTTGCCGATGGGTGGGAAATCAGCCTACCCAGGCGTGTTCCATGACATCGATGCGGATCTCCTGCTCGAACTTTTCGCTGCCGCTCTCCACTTGCAGCGTTCCAACGCGCACGCCTGGCGTATCGAACTGGAAACGGCATTCGAAAGAGCCGGGCAGAGACACGCTCTGTTCGCACAACACCTTGCCTTCGACTTCGAAACGCGCCTGCGCCGTCCCATTGCCTGCGAGCAACGCCTGCACGCGGAATTCTTCGTTGGGGGTGCGGCGATAGAAATTCGGGTCCCGATTTGCGTTGTATTGCAGGTTGTTGACCTTGATTAGTTTGACCAGTTTTTGCATGGGACCTCCCGAGGATGACTGAGTCCTATACCCGAGCATATTAGTAAAGTATAATATTTTAGCACAGTAGCTATCCAGCAGAAGCGCCCGGCGCGATTTTCATGAGCGATTCCAACGAAAGACTGGCGGCTGAGTTCGATGCCGTCGACCACGCCATCGAAGAACTCGAACAGGCACTGGAGGAGCAGGGCGAGCTTCCGGTGTCCGAGACCGTGGACCGTACCACAGCGCTGATGCGTCGCCTGCTTACCGCGTATGCCGAGAAGCACGGCAAGCCCATGCCGGTCAGCGACGATCTGTTGGAAGTCTTCAAGGCCTTCGTGAAGGGCGATCCCAGTCTGAACGCCGTGCGCGACAATCTACGCGAGCTGGTCTACTACCGCAATTGCCTGGACATGGACCGACGCGACGCCTTGCCCGGCAGCCCGGATCGCATGGCCGTGCGAACGGCGCGCCACGTCTACCTGTACCTGCGCTCGCGCGTCGAACAGGAAACTTCAGACTTCTAGTGGTCCATGCGTCGGCCACACCCTGTCCACGGCCAGCCGGTTCTGCCCGCTGCGCCGATAATGACCGCACGAGAGGTTTGTCATGAAGAAGTTGCTTGACCGCATCCGGGGCGTGGAACGGGATGTGATTCAGGCGCCGGGGGACGGCGATGCGCCTTTCTATCTGCCTCAGGGCAACGAGGAGGAGATATTTCGCGCCGCCTACAGCAGGCGCTTGCCGGTGATGCTCAAAGGTCCGACCGGCTGCGGAAAGACCCGTTTTCTGGAATACGCCGCCCATACCCTGGGTCGCCCCCTGGTAACCGTGTCCTGCCACGAGGATCTGACCTCGTCGGACCTGGTGGGTCGGTTCCTGCTGGAAGGCGAGCAGACCGTGTGGCAGGACGGCCCCCTCACCCGGGCGGTGAAGGAGGGGGCGATCTGCTATCTGGATGAGATCGTCGAGGCGCGGACGGACACCACGGTGGTCATCCATCCGCTCACCGATCATCGCCGGCAGCTGCCCCTGGACAAGAAAAGCCAGGTGATCGACGCCCACGAGGACTTCATGCTGGTGATTTCCTATAACCCGGGTTACCAGACCGTGCTCAAGGACCTCAAGCCGTCCACCAAGCAGCGTTTCGTGGCCATGACCTTCGAGTATCCCTCCGAGGACATCGAGCGCCAGATCGTAGCCAAGGAGTCGGGCGGCATGGATAGCGAGTTGCTGGAACGTCTGGTGGCGGCCGGCCGCCGGGCCCGGACGCTGAAGGACCACGGTCTGGAGGAGGCCACGTCCACCCGCGCCCTGGTGTACGCCGGGCAGCTCATGAGTGCCGGACTGGATCCCGTCGAGGCCTGCCGTGCCGCCATGGTCGATCCGGTTACCGACGATCCCGAATTGGTGGAGGCGCTGATGGAGATCATCACTGCTCACCTGGGTGGTACCGCAGCAGGCGACTGACAGGCGCCGGCCGATTCCATGACTGTGGGTGCGATGACCGAAGACGCCCAGATACTGGTCGAGATCGAGGAGATTCTCCAGCACCTGGAGGCGGTCAGCTTCGTGGCTCATCGGGATGCCCTGGCGGCGAAGCCCGCTGTGGAGCCTCTGGGGCCGGGCGCGGTGCGCGACTGGCTGGAGGCGGTACGGGCGCTTTTCTTTCATGATCGGGAAGCGGGCAAGGCGTTTCTGCACCAGACGCCTGCGGCCCTGCGGGGCTGCGGCAGTCTGCAGCCGTGGCTGGAGCAGGCCCTGGGTTTCACGCGCTGGGTCGGTTCCTTCAAGGCGGTGGAAGGGTTCATGGGCCAGGTGGGAGAAGTGTGCCGCGCCTGGGGCGACGATGGCGAGCGGGAATGGTATCGCCTGGGCGTCCAGTGGTGCGAGCGCGACCTGGACAGCGGCACGGCCTATTTTTCAGTGCCGTTTCGCGCCCTGGGGGGTGACGACGGCGGTGCCGGGCTGCAGGCGCTGATGGTGCCCGCGGAGACGCTCTACCAGGAGCGCCGGCTGCCGTTGCGCATGTACCTGGACGGCGCCCTGCGGGTGCGTGATGTGGTGGGCAGCACCGGCGTAACCGCGTGGGCGCGCCGCGGCGCCGACATTCTGCAGGCAGGACGCTCCCGGGGCGAGGCGTACTTCCGCCTGGAAAGTGACGAGAGCCTGAGCGTGCTGATGGAGGCCGTGCCCGGCTACCGCACGCTGCCCCACGGCCGATTGTTCCAGCTGCTGTTGGCTGCATGGTTCGGCCAGCCCTATCCCCTGGAAGGTCTGTTGTGGAGACCCGGCGACGGGCGCCCCATGATCGAGACGGACGGGCGCAGCCTGTTCGTGCCGCCGGTATTCGCCGACCGGGAAGAGGCGCTGCTGGCGGTGCTGCACGGGGCGGGGCACCTGCAGTTCGGCACCTACGAACGCGCCGCCATGGACGCTCTGTTCGCGGAAGTGGGCATGGAGCACCCGCCGGTGGACGCCGACCAGCGCATCACCTGGCGTCCGCTGTTTGCCCGCTACGGCGACGACATGTTCCGGTTTCAACTGTTGTTCGATATCTGCGAGGACCTGCGCGTGGACATGCGCGTCGCACGACAGGTACCCGGGTACCTGCACCGTTTGGTGCGACTGGCCGAAGCGCACCTGGTGCCGGACGAGCCGGCCGCCAGCTACTACCGGCTGGCGCTGGCGTCCCTGCGCGGCGCGGTCGATCCGGTCGTATCGGATCCGAGGCTGCAGCCGCTGTCGGCGCCGGAGGCAACGGTTGTGGATGCATTCCGTATTGCCAATGCGCTGTTCGACAGCCTGGCCCTGCCGACTATCGGCATCGAAGCGCGGGCCGAGGCATATCTTCCGGCCCGCGGCTTCAACGCCGCGCGGCCCGTGTATCCGCGCGATGACGAGGCTGAAACGCACTCGGCCCTCAGTCGGCCCGAGCAGGACAGCGTCCTGAAGAAGACCGATCAGAAGCGCCAGCACCGGGAGGTGCCCAAGGACGCCCAGAGCGACCCCGACTTCGATATTCCCCCGGAGGACACCAGCGGAACCGGCGGCCGGGTGGGCGTCGGCATTCCCCAGCCGGCCCGCGTCAGTGCGTACGGCATCCAGCGTCCGGTCAGCCGCGAGGGGCTCCCGTATCCCGAGTGGGACTACCGCGAACAGCGATACCTGCCCGATTGGGCCTGGGTGCAGGAACAGGCCTTTACCGACCGCAGCCCCGAGCAGGCCATGGAGATTCTGGCGCGCAACGCCAACGCTTTGAAGCGCCTGCGCCGCGCCTTGCAGATGCAGCGTCCGACCCGTCCGGCGCCGCTGCGCCGCCAGCCCGAAGGCGACGAACTGGATATCGAGGCCACCGTCCAGTACGTGACCGAAAAGCGTGCCGGCCGTTCGCCTCGGCCCTGGGTGTACAAGCGCCGCCGCGAGCAGCAGCGCGATACCGCCGTGCTGCTGCTGGCCGACCTGTCCACGTCCATCATGGCCGAAGCGCGCACCGGTGAGGGCAAGGTGGTGGACCGGCTGCGGGCGGGATTGATGCTGTTTGCCGATGCCCTGCAGGCGGTGGGGGATCCCTATGCCATCTGCGGATTCGCCTCCAAGTACCATGACAACGTGTACTTCTACACGCTAAAGGGCTTCCGGGAACCGCTTACGCCGGATGTCCGCGCCGCCCTGGCCGCGGTATCCGGCCGTCTGGCCAGTCGCATGGGGGCGGCCATCCGTCATGCACTGACCCGCTTCGACGGCGTCAGTGCCAGCCGTCGGCTGCTGCTCATTCTTTCGGACGGCCGGCCGGCCGACTACGATGACGGCGGCGACGAGCGTTACCTTCACGAAGACACGCGCATGGCCATGAAAGAGGCCCAGGACGCGGGGGTACACCCCTTCTGTGTTACGCTGGACAGCGCCGGCAGCGAATACCTGCCTTCCATCTTCGGCCCCGGCCATTTCATGGTGCTGGACAATGTGGACGATCTGCCGACCCGCCTGCCGGAGATCTACCTGCGATTGCGACGGTGACGGCCATGCCCTGGCGACCATTCGGAACGACAGTCCCGGCAGTACCGCTTCCCGGAACCCCGGCACGGCGTACGGAGGACTGTCCATGACTGCGACGCCGGAAACCGTGGAGCCGGCGGGATCGACGGCGACCGTGCCGGGCCGCAAGGCGGTGCTTATCGGTGCTGCCCGCTATCGGCGTCACAGCTACGGCGACAACCATCCGCTGGGGATCCCGCGGGTCTCGCTGACGGTGGACCTGATTCGCAGCTTCGGGGCGCTGAACGAGGCGGAGTATCGGGTATCGCGAAAGGCGACTCTGGCGGAACTGCGGGGCTTCCATACGGAGCCATACCTGACCGCCATGCAGCGCTGTGAGGCCATGGGCAAGGTGCTGGATACCTACCGCCGGCGCCACAACTTCGGGAATCTCGAGAATCCCTACTTCCCGGGGTTCTTCAGCGTGCCGGCAACGGCGGCCGGCGGCAGTATCCAGGGGGCTGAAGAGGTGCTGGGCGGCCATGTGGCGTTCAGCCCGGCCGGCGGCATGCATCACGCCCGGCCCGATCAGGCGCGGGGATTCTGTTTCCTCAACGATCCGGTGCTGGCGATCCAGAGGCTGCGCCGCGAGGGCCTGCGGGTGCTGTACCTGGACATCGATGCCCACCACGGCGACGGGGTGGAGGAAGCCTTCCGGTCGGACCCGCAGGTGCTTACTTTGTCGTTTCATATGGATACCCAGTACGCCTATCCGTTCGAGGGTGGCGCCGTCACCGACACGGGGGGCTCCGGCAATGCAGTCAACGTGCCGTTGCCCCGGGCTACCCACGATGCCGAGTACCGGCTGGCGTTCCGCCGGCTGTGGCCCGCCGCCATGGAGGCGTTCCGCCCCGAGGTGGTAGTGTTGCAGGCCGGTACGGACATGCTGCTGCCGGATCCGCTGGGCAAATTCCGCATCACCACCCAGTGGTTCCTGGAACTGGTGGAGCAGGTGTTGGGCGATTGTCCGAGCCACGCAGACGGCACGCCGCGGCTGCTGGCGCTGGGAGGCGGCGGCTACCATCCACTGACCCTGGCCCGTTGCTGGACGGGTGTGTGGGCGCTGCTGTCGGGGCGCGAGTTGCCGGCCGCGATTCCCCCTGAGGGCGAGGCACTCTTGCGGGCTGTGGACTGGGACCAGGACGAAGATGAAGACTATTTCGAAACGCTGTTCGTTTCCCGTCACGATCCGATGATCGGCGGCGAGGTGCGGCCGGAGATCTCCCGCACCGTGGATCGTCTGCTGGACGAGCATCCATTGTTTCGAGCAATGCCCGACTGAGCCATAGAATCGATCCTGCACCCATGAATGCACCTGAGCTCATCACAGGCTTTGCGACCCCGGAGGGGACGCGCGCCTATGCCAAAAGCCATGCCGAGGATACTTCGGAAGGTCACTTCAGCGACTTTCTCAAGACGCGCATCCTGCTGAGCTCCATCGGTGTGGGAACGTTTCCGGGCGAGGCAACCCCCGAGGTGGATGCCAGCATGGCGTTGGTGGTGAGCGGTGCCCTGCAGCGGGGTATCAATGTCATCGACACAGCGGCCCACTACCGGTACGGGCGTTCCCTGGCCGCCGTGGGCGCCGGCGTGCGCGATGCGGTGTCCCGCGGTGTGCCCCGTGAGGCGATGTTTCTGGTGTCCAAGGGTGGCTTTCTGACCTTCCGGGGCGGGGTTCCCGAGAATCTGGATCGCTGGTTCGAGCAGGAAATCGTCGCTGCGGGACTGGGTACCCGGAACGACCTGGTGAAGGCCCATCTGCTTACCCCGGAATACATCCGCTATCAGATCGAGCTGTCCCGCGCCCTGATGGGTGTGGATACGCTGGACGCTTTTCTGGTGGATCAGCCGGAAGTGCATATTCCGGCGATCGGCAAAGAGGACCTGAACAGCAAGCTGCTGGGCGTGTTCACGGAACTGGAGCGCGCGGTCATGCAAGGCTCCATCCGGTACTACGGGATGTCCACTTTCGACGGCCTGCGAGTGGAGACCGATGCACAGCTGTTCCAGTCCCTCACTTCCATGCAGGGACTGGCCGAGAAGGCCGCCCAGGCGGCGGCCGGCAACGCCGATGCCCGGCACCACTTCGCCCTGGTGCAAATGCCTTTCAATCAGGTCATGCTGGAAGGGTTCACTCGTTTCAATACCGCCACCGGCCGGGGCAATGTGGCCTCGCCTCTGCAGGCCGCCCACCAACTGGGCATCTACGTGATGGCCAGCCACACATTGATGAAAGGCCATCTGGCCCGACAGTCCGTGGATGTGGTGGCCCAGACCCTCGCCGATCTGCCCAACCCCGCCCAGCGGGCTATCCAGTTCAATCGTTCCACCCCCGGATTGGGTACCACCCTGGTAGGCATGAGCAGCCCCGCACACCTGGACGATATGTTCGGTGTGGCGAGGCGAAATCCCATGGACCGCAAGAGCTATCTGGCCATGTTCCGCAAGGCGGAATGATCCGCGGATGTCGCAATCCCCTGGCGACCGGGCGCTCGGCCGCAACTCACCTGTTCTTACCGTGTTCGGGCGGCTCTGCGGCTGACGGGCCTAAAGCATTTGCAACGTCCGGTCGCTATGGGTCGTAGCAGAGCCGCTGTCGCAGTCGCGCGCGGTGCCGGACATCGGCGGGCGGAGATCGTTGGATCGCACGCAACCGCCCTCATTTCGTCCGACGCAGGCCCGGCGCACCATGGGCGACACCGATAAGGTAGCGGTACGGGCCGGGGGGCCTGGGCCGCGCAAATAACGATATCAAAGCAGCGTGGATTGCTGCCCACGGGTGACATATGAAGCCGAGCATCTTGCGAAACCTGTTCGTCGCATCGGTGGCGTTGGGTTTGGTGGTAGGAGCCGTATTTCCAGTTTTCGCTGGCTACTTTGTGGATTGGCACGCCGGCATGAAGGCCTGGTTCGTGGGCGGCTGCCTGGTTGCGGGCGCCGGTCTGGGTGCCCTGAACTACTGGCTGGTGAACGTGATTCTGCTGCGCAAGCTGCGACGTATTTCCGAGGTGGCTACCGCCATCAGCCACAACGACATCTCCCACACCTGCACGCTGACCAGCGACGACCTGATCGGGGAGATCATCGCCAGTTTCAACCAGATGGCGGAGAACCTGCGGGACATGATCGGCCAGATCAGCGGCGCGACCACCCAACTCGCCTCGGCCGCCGAAGAGACATCGGCGGTCACCGAGGAGGCCAGTCGCGGCGTGCAGCATCAGCAGAGCGAAATCGAACATGTAGCCGCCGCCATGGACCAGATGACCGCCAGCGTGCAGGAAGTGGCGCGTCACACCGCGAAGGCGGCGGAGTCCGCCCAGCAGGCCAATGACGAGGCCAAATCCGGTGCCCTGGTGGCCACGGAAGCCCTCGGCGGAATCGACACGCTGGTGAACGGTATGGAGCGGGCGGTCCAGGTGGTCCAGAAGCTGGAGAAGGAGTCGGAAAACATCGGCGTGGTACTGGACGTGATCCGCGGCATTGCCGAGCAGACCAACCTGCTGGCCCTCAACGCGGCCATCGAGGCGGCCCGCGCCGGCGAGCAGGGGCGCGGTTTCGCGGTGGTGGCGGACGAGGTCCGCACGCTGGCCAGCCGGACCCAGCAGTCCACCCAGGAAATCCAGCAGATGATCGAGGGGCTGCAGGGCGGGGCGGCCGACGCGGCGAAGGTCATGGGCGAGGCCCGCGACAATGCCCAGTCCAGCTCCGATCAGGTTGAAAAGGCCGCCGAGTCCCTGGGGGCCATTGCCGGCTCGGTCGCCGCTATCAACGACATGAACGCCCAGATCGCCAGCGCGGCCGAAGAACAAAGTGCGGTGTCCGCCGAGATCGGCACCAACGTGGCGAATATCCAGCGGGTCACCGAACAGACTGCGGCGGGTTCCCAGCAGACCGCCAGCGCCAGCGAGGAATTGTCGCGCCTGGCGACGCAACTGCAGGGCCTTATGGCTCAGTTCAAGATGTAGCAACCCGATCGGCGGCGAGCCGTCCGCTGTCTCTTCAACCGCCCTTCACGGGCGGTTTTTGTTGCCCTCCCCGATATTATATTAGTACTATCTAATATACGTGGATTTGACGTTCCCATCTTCCTATGATGGCGGGGCGTTGCTCGCAAAGGGGGCTCGGCATGGGCCAAGCAAACCGATTGATTGTAATACTAATTCTGTTGCTGTGGTCAGCGCTCGCCGTCGCCGGACAAGGGTCTTTGCCGGCGTTGGATACGGCGACGGCGCACAGCCGTATCGTCGCCCGGGAGCAGGTCCTGGACGGCGTGGTAGAGGCGGTCAGTCAGTCCACGGTTTCCGCCCAGATTTCCGGCCGCATCACTGCAGTCAATTTCGACGTGGACGACTTCGTGCCCAAGGGCGCGGTGTTGGTACGCTTCCGCGACACGGAGCTACGCGCCCGGCTGGAGCAGGCCCAGGCCAGTCTGAAGGAAACGCAGGCCCGTTTCGTTCAGGCCCAGGCCGACTACCAGCGCATCAGTGACATATACCGCAAGCGGCTGGTTGCCAAAGCGCAACTTGACCGGGCGACCGCCGAGCTGAAGGCGACGCGGGCGCGCCTGGAAGCCGCCAAGGCACGGGTGAACGAAGCTCGTGAACAGCTCGACCACACCTTGGTCAGAGCGCCCTATAGTGGAATCGTTATCAAGCGCTCGGTGGAGCCCGGCGAAACCGCCAATGTGGGGCAGCCGCTGATGACCGGGCTTTCTCTGGAGCATCTGCGGGTGGCAGTGCCCGTTCCCCAGCAATACATCGACGCTGTGCGCCGCGTGGGCAAGGCCCGGCTGCTGGCGCCGCGGCCCCCGGGCGCTGAGGTCCCCGTCGGCAAGCTGACGGTCTTTCCCTATGCCGACCCGGCCACTCACACCTTCCGGGTGCGGGTGGATCTGCCTGATGCTCCGCAAGGGCTGTACCCGGGGATGCTCGCCAAGGTGGCTTTCACCACCGGCGAACGCCGGCGATTGCTGGTGCCGCAACAGGCGGTGGTGCACCGCAGCGAAGTGACCGCCGTCTACGTCCTTGCCGATGACGGCAAACTGGGCTTTCGGCAGGTGCGGGCCGGACGCACTCTGGCGGACGGCACGACGGAGATTCTGGCCGGACTCGACGCCGGCGAGCAGGTGGCGCTGGATCCCATCCGCGCCGCCGTGTTGCTCAAGCAGCAGCGGGCGGAGAACGCCCAATGAGTCAGCGTCTGGGCATTTCCGGCGCCATCGCCCGCAAGTTCCTGCACTCCCAGATCACGCCGTTGCTGGCTCTGGTGGGATTGCTGCTGGGCGTATTCGCGGTGGCCGTCACGCCCCGGGAGGAAGAGCCCCAGATCAACGTCACCTTCGCCAACGTCTTCATCCCTTTCCCCGGCGCCAGCGCCTCGGAGGTGGAACACCTGGTGACCGTGCCCGCCGAGCAGGTGCTGTCCGAAATCCAGGGGGTGAAGCACATCTATTCCACGTCCCGCCCGGGCATGGCAGTGCTGACGGTGGAGTACAAGGTCGGCGAGGACCGCACCCAGGCCATCGTCCGCCTGTACAACGCCGTGTTCTCCAAACAGGACTGGCTGCCGCCCAACCTCGGCACGCTGCAACCCATCATCAAACCCAAAGGCATAGACGACGTGCCGGTGGTCGCCGTCACTCTGTGGAGCGAGGATCCCCAGCGCGGCGCCAGTGAGCTGCTGCGGGTGGGACACGCCGTGGAGGCAGAGCTCAAACGGGTGCCCGGGACCCGCGATATCTACACCATCGGCGGACCCGATGAAGTGGTGCGGGTGCTGCTCGATCCCCAGCGCCTGGCGGGCTACGGCATCGGCCTGCAGGACCTGCGCCGCGCCCTGCTGACGGCCAACGCCAGCCGGGACAGCGGCGACCTGGTGAATGACAACGGCACCGTTCTGGTCCGTACCGGGGAGTTCCTTTCCCGACCCGACCAGGTGGCCGATCTGGTGATAGGCGTCCACGACGGCGCGCCCGTCTATCTGCGCGATGTGGCAACCGTCGAGCTCGGGCCCGACCAACCCCACCAGTATGTCAGTTTCGGCACCGGTCCACGGGCCGCCGACAAGGGTATTGCCGCCCGCGGAACGTATCCGGCGGTGACGGTCGCCGTCGCCAAGAAACCGGGTACCAACGCGGTCGAGATTGCCGACCAGGTCATTCGCCGCTTCGCACAGTTGCGGGGCACGTTCGTGCCGGACGGCATCCATGCCACCGTCACCCGCAATTACGGCGTCACCGCCAACGACAAGGCCCAGACCCTGATCCACAAGTTGGTCTTCGCCACCGCGCTGGTGGTGCTGCTGGTGCTGGTCGCGCTCGGCTGGCGGGAGGCCTTCATCGTGGGCGCCGCCGTGGTGATCACGCTGATGGTCACCTTGTTCGCGTCCTGGGCGTGGGGATTCACCCTGAATCGGGTGTCCCTGTTCGCGCTGATCTTCTCCATCGGCATCCTGGTGGACGATGCCATCGTGGTGGTGGAGAACATCCACCGGCACATGCAGATCGGCGGGCGCAGCTTGTCGGAGGCCATTCCCCTGGCGGTGGACGAGGTGGGCGGGCCGACCATTCTGGCCACCTTCACGGTGATCGCGGCACTGCTGCCCATGGCTTTCGTGAGCGGACTGATGGGGCCCTACATGAGCCCCATCCCCATCAATGCCAGCATCGGGATGCTGATCTCCCTCGCGGTGGCCTTCGTCGTCACGCCCTGGCTCACCTACCAGGTTCTCAAGCGCCGCGCGACCGGCCACGCGGTCCATGAAGCCGATGTGCCGCCCCGTCTCTACGGCGTTTTCAAGCGCACGCTCGGGCCGTTCCTCAACGGCCGCCGGGGCGCACCCAGGCGCCGCTGGCTGCTGGCGGGCATCGGCCTGTTGATTGCCGGGTCCGCGAGCCTGGCGGTGTTCGAACTGGTCATACTCAAGATGCTGCCGTTCGACAACAAGTCGGAGTTCCAGGTGGTGGTGGACATGCCGGAAGGCACCAGTCTCGAGCAGACCAACCGGGTATTGCAGGCGCTGGGAGATCATCTCGCGAAGGTGCCTGAAGTGACCGACTACCAGACCTATGCCGGTACCGCCGCTCCCATCAGTTTCAACGGCCTGGTGCGTCAGTACTACCTGCGCCGCGGCAACAACGTAGGCGACATTCAGGTCAATCTGCGCGACAAGAAGCACCGCCAGCGGGAAAGCCACGACATCGCCATGGCGCTACGCGAGCCGCTGGAGCGCATTGCGCGGCGTTTCGATGCCAACATCAAGATCGTCGAGGTGCCGCCCGGTCCGCCGGTATTGTCCCCTCTGGTGGCGGAGGTCTACGGTCTGGACTACCCGGGCCAGATCAGGGTGGCCAAGGAGGTGCGCAAGGTCTTCAACGAGACGCCGGACATTGTGGACGTGGATGACAGCGTGGAGGCGCCGGCCGCCAAGAAGATCCTGTCGGTGGACCGCGCCCGGGCCGCCCGCCTGGGGGTGCCGCAATCGGTCGTGGTGGAGGCGGTGGGCACAGCGTTGGGCGGCGAGGACGTCAGCTACCTGCATCGCCCCAACGACAAGTATCCCGTCCCCGTACGCCTGCAGTTCCCGGTGGCGGACAAGACCGACCTCGATGCCGTGCTGACCATGGGGGTGCGCAGTCACACCAGTGACCGACTGATTCCTCTGGGCGAGATCGTCTCGGTGCGCGATACATCGCGCGAACACGCCATCTACCACAAGGATCTGCTGCCGGTGGTCTACGTGACGGGCAACATGGCGGGTCCCGTGGACAGCCCTTTGTATGGCATGTTCCAGATCTATTCGAAACTCAGCGGTACGACCGTCGACGGGCAGAGCCTGCGGCAGTATCTCATCAACCCGCCGGACAATCCCTACCGCTACAGCGTCAAGTGGGACGGGGAGTGGCAGATCACCTACGAGACGTTCCGCGATATGGGGATTGCCTATTCGGTGGGGTTGATGCTGATCTACCTGCTGGTGGTGGGCCAGTTTCGTTCCTATCTCGTGCCGTTGATCATCATGGCGCCTATTCCGCTGACCGTGATCGGGGTGTTGCCGGGTCACGCCTTGCTGCAGGCGCCATTCACGGCCACCTCCATGATCGGCATGATCGCGCTGGCCGGTATCATCGTGCGCAACTCCATCCTGTTGGTGGACTTCATCAACGAGGAGTTGGCCGCCGGCACCCCCTTCGAGGAGGCGGTGATCCGTGCGGGCGCGGTGCGCGCCAAGCCCATTGTGCTTACCGGATTGGCCGCCATGCTGGGCGCCACCTTCATTCTCGACGATCCGATCTTCAGCGGACTGGCCATCGCGTTGATCTTCGGGATACTGGTGTCGACCCTGCTGACTCTGGTGGTGATTCCGGTGCTGTACTACGCGGCGCGCTGGAAAAAATATGCGGTGGCTCGGGAAGATCTCGGAACGGCCGGGCAGTAACGCGTCGATGGCGTGGCGGGCGCCGGTTTGCGGCGTCAGCGATCCTCGCCCGCATCCTCCGACTGACGCTTGCGGGCTTTGGCGAGTTCCCGCAGCATGCGCTCCTGTTCAGCGAACGATGGGATCTTTCGTCCCTCTCGCGCGTCGCCTTCCCGTGCGGTGCCGGCGGGCTGGTGGCCGGCCTTTTCCCGCTCCTTGGCGCGGGCGTAGTCCCTGATCAGGGATTCGGGTCCATCGTCCGTGTAGCGTCCCCGATAGCCGGCGGGCGGAGTGGCCCTGCTGCCGAGGTACATGCTCATGCGCAATTCCTTGTTGACTGCCACCACCCGGCGGTCGATCCAGAACAGGTCGAACAGGGCGAACAGCACCTCCGCGATCGCCGGTATCAACCAATAGGGCGGCCCGACGGCAATCCCCAGGATAAGCGTCAGCGCGGTCAGCACCCCATAGGCCAGGCTCCCGCGCCGGTCTGCCAGGTAGATCCGGTGGGCTCCCACGGGGAACAGCAACCACAGTGAATAGGCCACCCCACGCTTTCGCAGGGTGCGCGCCAGCCGCAGGTTGAGGGTCTGCAGTCCGGCGCCTTCCAGGTCGAGTTTCTTCCAGGCATCGCTCATGAACCCATGATAGCGGCCGTGCAGGGGGCGTCCCAAGCCGCGCGGTGTTTTGCCTCAGGGATTCGATGGTATTAGGTGGATTTTGTAATCATTAAAATTGTTGATAACATAGTCGTCTTCACACAGCTCCCGTGACGCGCGGGGAGCCGGCTGGCAGGGACCCAGCCCTTGTGGGTCGTGCACCAGGTAAGCGGCCCATTTGCGGCACCCTCGCGACGACCGGATGAGAGAGGTCCATGGCCGACCGCAGATTGCAGGTATTCCACACGGTAGCCCGTCTGCTGAGTTTCACCAAGGCGGCGGAAACCCTTCACATGACCCAGCCGGCTGTGACGTTCCAGGTGCGCCAGCTGGAGGAATATTTCAACACCCGTCTGTTCGACCGTACCCACAACCGCATCAGTCTTACGGAGGCGGGCAAGCGGGTCTACGAGTACGCGGACCGCATTTTCGAGCTGTACTCGGAAATGGAGAATTCCGTCCGGGAGATGACCGGCGAGATCAGCGGCGTGCTGATCATGGGTGCCAGTACCACCATTGCCGAGTACATGCTTCCGGCTCTGCTCGGGGACTTCAAACACAAGTATCCGGAAGTCAATGTGCACCTCAAGGTGTCCAACACCGACGGCATCGTGCACATGGTGGAGAACAACGTCATTGACCTGGGCGTGGTGGAAGCACCGGTCACCAACAAGAACCTGGTGGTGGAAGTGTGCCGTATGGATCAGCTGGTGGCGGTGGTGCCTCCCACCCATCCGCTGGCCAAACACCAGACGGTGGGTATTGCCCAGTTATTGGAATATCCGTATATCTGCCGGGAGGAAGGTTCAGGTACCCGGGAGGTGATCAGCGACTATTTCCTGTCATCCGGTGTCAATGTAAGCGACGTGACGGTATGCATGGAGCTGGGCAGTCCCGAAGCCATCAAGGGTGCGGTGGAAGCCGGCATGGGGGTGTCCATCGTGTCCCGCGCAACTATCCTCAAGGAACTGCAACTGGGCTCGCTGGTGGCGATCAATCTGGACCCTCCCCTCGAGCGGCCGTTCTCCTTCGTGCACCAGAAGCAGAAATTCCGCCACCGGGCCATGGACGAGCTGTTGGAGTTTGCCCGCGCCTACTGCAAGACCCATCAGGACCTGCCCATCCCGGTGTGAGCCCATCCGGGCGAGCCGTTTGCGCGGCCGCGCCACTGCAAGCGAAGGGAGCCTGACATGCAAAACTACTGCGTGGTACAGCACACCTATTCGGAATTCCTCGGGCTGATCGAGAGACAGCTCGAGAAGCGCGACATCGGCTTCAGCTACTATCGCCCGTTCGTCGGCCAGGCCGTCCCCGGCAGCGTGATGCAGTTCGATGCGCTGTTCCTGCTGGGCGGCGGCTATCCCACCACCGATCGCGATCGGTGTCCCTGGGTCGACGACGAACTGGACCTGATCGAAGTATTCCGCAAGGCCCAACGTCCGGTGGTCGGCATCGGTTTCGGCGGCCTGCTGGTGGCGGAGCAGGCCGGTGGTACGGCGTCGGCGGAGCCGTTCCACAACGCCTACTGGACGACCGCCCGCATGACCGAAGCCGGCAAGGGCGACGGACTCGCCGAGGCCGTGGATGGCCGCAAGGTGTTGGTCATGTACAACGGATCCGTGACCCTGCCCGATGGCCTCGAGCCGATTCTGGTGGACGAGGAAGGCAAGTGGCTGGCTGTCCGACCCGATGCGCTGACCTACGGCGTACTGTTCCGTCCCGAGATGAAACCCGGCATGCTGGAGGACATCATCATGGAGGCCAAACGCAAGGTGCCCCCGAACATGACGGAGCTGCTGGCGACAGCGCGGGACGAGTGGGGTAACATGCAGGCATTGACCGATCAGGTGCTGGTGGCACTGGTCAAGGAGCTGGACCTCATGCAGGAGCGCCACAAGCCGCCGGTATTCAGCCTCAAACTGGAGACCTGATCAGATTGCGTGGCGAGAAGGCCGATGGCTTCCGTTGAAGAGCGACTGCTGGGTTTGTTTCGGACCCTGGATGCCGGCGACCAGGCGACGCTGCTGGCGTTCGCCGAATTTCTTGGCGGCCGTTCGGTCGGCTTGGCACCGGCTCCCGCGGTCAAGGACGATGCGGTGGCAACGGAGCCCGCACTCCCAGAGCCGGAGCCGATTCCGCGGCCGGAAAGCGAGTCCGTCGTCGCTGCCGTAAAACGGCTGTCGCGTACCTATCACATGATCGAGAAGCGTCATATGCTCAACGAGACATCGGCACTGGTGGCCCAGCATGTCATGCAGGGGCGGGATGCCGTCGAAGTCATCGATGAGCTGGAGCTGGTCTTTCAACGTCGCTACGAAGAACTGAAATCCGGCGATTGACGGACCGTCCGCATGAACATCGTCAGGGCGTGGTTCCGCCGCTACTTCTCCGACCCCCAGGTGGTGATCCTGGCGCTGTTGCTGGTGGCCGGCTTCGCGTTGGTCATCACCTTCGGAAACATGCTGGCGCCGGTTCTGGCCGGCGTGGTGATCGCCTACCTGCTGGAAGGCTTCGTCAGTGCCCTGGAACGCCGGGGTGTGCCCCGGATGGCGGCGGTGCTGGTGGTGTTCCTGGGGTTCATGCTGTTCTTGGTGTTCTCCCTGTTCGGTCTGTTGCCCATACTCTCGAATCAGTTGGCGCAACTGCTCCAGCAGCTGCCCACCATGATTACCAAGGGTCAGCACACGTTGCAGCGCCTGCCTGAGCTGTACCCCAATTTCATCACCAGCCAACAGGTAAGCGAGATCATGGTCGGCATCCGCGGCGAGCTGGCAGCCTGGGGACAGCATGCCCTGTCGGTGTCGGTGGCTTCGGTGGTGGGCCTGATCGCTCTGCTGGTCTATGTAGTCCTGGTACCGGTGCTGGTGTTCTTCTTCCTCAAGGACAAGCAGCGCATCCTGCAGTGGGTGGGCCAGTACCTGCCGAGGGAACGGGGCCTGGCTACCACCGTCTGGAACGATGTCAATACGCAGATAGGCAACTATGTGCGAGGCAAGGTATGGGAGATCATCATTGTTGGTGTGACCACCTACGCCACCTTCGCCATCATGGGTCTGCAGTACGCCGCTCTGCTTGCCACGCTGGTGGGCTTTTCAGTCATCATTCCGTATATCGGTGCGGCCGTGGTCACCGTGCCGGTGGCGGTCATCGCCTATTTCCAATGGGGATGGGGTGCGGAATTCGCCTACCTCATCATCGCCTACGGCATCATCCAGACCCTGGACGGCAATATCCTGGTGCCGCTGCTTTTCTCGGAGGTGGTGAACCTCCATCCGGTGGCCATCATCGTGGCGGTGCTGGTGTTCGGCGGCATCTGGGGTTTCTGGGGCGTGTTTTTCGCCATTCCCCTGGCGACCCTGGTGCAGGCGGTACTGAAGGCCTGGCCCCGAGGTCCTATCGAGCAGTCCGAACCGGAGGCCCAGACCGAAACGCCGGTTCAGACCGCGGCGAAGCGCTGAGCATGAAATCCAAAGGCGCCACGGAAAACACGGAAATACGAATGATGGTGCGCGTCGAATTGGAACCGACGGGGTCAGTGGGTTGACGGTCTCGTCGCTATCGCATCCCGGCTATCCGCCCCTTTGTAGGGCGCAACAAGCGCAGCGCATTGCGCCGGAAACCGGGGTGCATATGCACTGTCCGGCGCAATGCCCTTCGGTTACTGCGCCCAACAATCGGCGTGGGGCATGGTGTCGGCTGTTATGCGGTCACCTTTCCGCCGTACCCTTGGCCTGAATAGATGCCGTCCGTGCTTTCCGTGTTTTCCGTGGCGCTTTTCAGAATTTGAAAAGGAAGGCGCATCAAAGGATCTCGGAGGCGAAGTCCGCCAGGCGGGAGCGCTCGCCGCGCAGCAGGGTGATGTGGGCGCTGTGGCCCCAGTCCTTGAAGCGGTCCACCACATAGGTCAGGCCGGAAGTGGTCTCAGTCAGGTAGGGGGTGTCGATCTGCGCGACATTGCCCAGACACACGACCTTGGTGCCAGGGCCGGCGCGGGTGACCAGGGTCTTCATCTGCTTGGAGGTGAGGTTCTGGGCCTCGTCCAGGATCAGGTACTTGTTCTGGAAGGTGCGGCCCCGCATGAAGTTCAGCGAGCGGATCTTGATGCGGTTGCGAAGCAGGTCGTTGGTGGCGGCCCGCCCCCAGTCGCCCCCCGCTTCGGTCTTGGTGAGCACTTCCAGGTTGTCCATGAGCGCTCCCATCCAGGGAGTCATCTTCTCTTCCTCGGTGCCCGGGAGAAACCCGATGTCCTCTCCGACCGGCACCGTGACCCGGGTCATGATGATTTCCCTGTAGAGGTTTTCCTCAAGAGTCTGGGCCAGCCCTGCAGCCAGTGTCAGTAGTGTCTTGCCGGTGCCTGCCATACCCACCAGGCTCACGAAATCCACCGACGGATCCATCAACAGGTTGAGGGCGAAGTTCTGTTCCCGATTGCGGGCATTGATGCCCCACACCGTATGCCGCGGGGTACGATAGTCCTGTGCCAGTTCCAGGATGGCGGCGTCGCCGTCCCGGTCGCGGACCAGCGCCTCCAGGCCGCCTTCCTCAGGCAGATAAAGGCACTGGTTGGCGTGCCACTGGTCTGCCAGGGGGCCGCTGACGCGGTAGAAAGTCCGGCCCTGCTCCTGCCACGAGTGGAGTTCCTTGCTGTGGGTGTCCCAGAAATCGGCCGGCAACTCCCCGGTGCCGGTGTACAGCAGATTCACGTCTTCCAGCACGCGGTCGTTGTAGTAGTCTTCGGCATGCACCCCGAGCACCGCTGCTTTGATGCGCAGGTTGATGTCCTTCGATACCAGGGTCACTCGCACGTCCGGTCGTTCGGTTTGCAGCGCCAGCGCAGTGCCCAGGATATTGTTGTCAGGTTTGTTGCCGGGCATGCCGGCCGGCAGGTCGAAGGGCAGAACGCGGGTCTGGACGAACAAGCGTCCGGCGCTGCCGTTCCCGGTACCGTTGCCGTTGACCTGGGCCAGGGGCAGGCCCAGATCGATGTCCGCTTTGGACGTGTCGCTCATCAGTTCGTCGAGAAAGCGACTGGCTTGTCGGACGTTGCGGGCGACTTCCGAGACGCCTTTTTTTGCCGCGTCGAGTTCCTCGAGCACGACCATCGGGAGGTAGATGTCATGTTCCTGAAAGCGGAACAGTGCGCTCGGGTCGTGCATCAGCACATTGGTGTCCAGCACGAACAGACGCTTGTTGTCGGGCTCGTTCGACATGCCTGGGGCCCCGTTGAAGGAGAAAGAGCGGACGGATGCCGCGGTTACAGCGCTTTCAAGGCGTCAAGAACCTCGTCGACATGTCCGTCGACCTTGACCTTGCGCCACTCCTGGCGCAGCACGCCTTCGGAGTCGATGAGAAAAGTGCTGCGTTCGATGCCCATGACCTTCTTGCCGTACATGTTCTTTTCCTTGATGACGTCGAACAGTCGGCACAGCTTCTCTTCGGAATCGGATAGCAGATCGAAGGGGAAGCCCTGCCTGGCCTTGAAGTTTTCATGGGACTTGAGGGAATCGCGCGACACGCCCAATACCACCGCCTTGCGGCGCCGGAGCTTGGTGTGCTGGTCGCGGAAGTCCTGGCCTTCACGGGTGCATCCCGGCGTGCTGTCCTTGGGATAGAAATACAGGACGACATTCTGGCCGCGGAGTTCGGAAAGCTTGACGGTCTTCTCACCAGTGGCGGGCAACTCGAAGTCCGGGACTTTCTTGCCGATAGTGACTTTGCTCATGGCTGTTTCGTGACGGTATCGGATCGGAGGGTTGTTGGGCGACCGGTCTGCTTCGCGCTAGCCTTTGGAAGGCTCGATAACGGCGTCGAGGTTGAGCTGGTCGCAATGGTCGAGAAATTCTTCACGCAGCGCGGAAATATGCTGGTCCGCGGGGATGCCGACTGACATGTGGACGGAAAACATCGGCGTGCCTGTATGAGCCGCGGCGTAACTGCTGGTGACCAGGTCTTGAATATTGATATTGCGTTCGGAAAAGAAGTTGGCCAGGTCGTGGACGATGCCGGGGTGGTCCATGGCCACGACATCTACTTCGTAGGGGAGCAGAGCCTGTCTCGGCTGGCGGGCCTCGGTACGCCGGGCCGTGATGGTCATTCCCAACTGCTGTTCCAACCGGGGCAGTTGGGCCTCCAGCTTGCCGATGGTGCTCCAGTTTCCGGCAACCAGCAGCATGATGGCGAATTCGCCCCCTAACACGCTCATGCGGCTGTCGGCGATGTTGCAGCCACTGTCCAGAATGCAGCGCGACAGTTCGTTGACGATGCCCGGCCGGTCACCACCCAGGGCGGAAATCACGAAATAGTTGCTCATATCGGGCATTGCGGCTTCGGCACAAGGGGGTCTACGGATCCTGGGCCAGAGTGTACCACTTCGGCCGAGTTCCTGGGGCCACTATAATCGGCGTCCACCGGGTGACGCTGCGTCCACCGGTCGGGCCGGCCGGTCGATGCCGGCGCCGGCGGGAACGCTCGGCGAGGAGAGGCCCGGGGCGCCCCGGACTGGGGGCCCGGGGCTGACGGCACCGTCGGGCTGAGGCCGCCTGCAAAGTCGGGGTTCGATGCAGTCGGTACGCACGCTGTCGGCTGTTGGCGAACAGTGGGTTGCGCGACGGCCGGACAGGTGCCGCCAGCGGGCGGCATCGCGCTTGCCAACGGCAGGTCAACTGCCGCGCGGGCGCCTTGTCAGCGCCGGGCCGCCAAAGTACCATGTCCGCTTATTTCAGGTCCGCGGAGGCCTTGCATGTTTCAGGGCAGTATGGTGGCGCTGGTCACTCCCATGAGGGAGGACGGTGCGGTCGACAAGGAGAGCCTCAAGGCGCTTGTCGACTGGCACGTAGGCAGCGGCACCGATGCAATTGTCGCCGTCGGCACCTCGGGCGAGTCCGCCACCCTGGACGAGCCGGAGCACTGCGACGTGATTCGCATGGTGGTGGAGTTCGCCGCCGGCCGCATTCCGGTGATTGCCGGCACAGGGGCCAATTCCACCCGCGAGGCCATCGACCTGACCCGCTGCGCCATGGAAGCCGGCGCGGACGCCTGTCTGCTGGTCACCCCTTACTACAACAAGCCCACCCAGGAGGGCTTGTACCAGCATCACAAGGCGGTTGCCGATGCCGTGCCGGTGCCCCAGATCCTGTATAACGTGCCGGGGCGTACCGCCTGCGACATGCTGCCTGCCACCGTGGAGCGGCTGTCGGTCATATCCAATATCGTGGGCATCAAGGAAGCGACAGGCGACCTTCAGCGTGGTCGCGAGATTCTGGACCGTTGCGGAGACCGGTTGGACCTGTACAGTGGCGACGACGCCACCGCCATGGAACTGATGCTTCTGGGTGCCAAGGGCAATATTTCGGTGACCGCCAACGTCGCCCCCGCCGAGATGCACGCCATGTGCATGGCGGCCATTGCAGGCAACCGGGCCGAGGCCGAAGCGATCAATGCCCGTGTGGAAGCCCTCCACCGGGCCCTGTTCGTGGAAGCCAACCCCATTCCGGTCAAGTGGGCCCTCTACGAAATGGGCCGCATCCCGCCGGGTATTCGTCTACCTCTGACCTTTCTCGCTCCGCAGTACCACGACACGGTGCGCCGCGCACTGCAGCAGGCAGGTATTCTGTGACAGGTTCCTTCAGTATGCGTCGGTTTTTCAGTGTTTCCCGTACCCTGGTCGTGCTGTTCACCATCGGCGCCCTCGCCGGGTGCAGCACCATCGAGGGCATGCTTCCCGGTGAGAAGACGCCCTACAAGAACAGTCGTACCACCAAGCCGCTGGATGTGCCGCCCGACCTGTCTTCCTCGGAATTGGGTGACGCGATGGTGGTGCCGGGGGCGGAAAGCTCCGGTACGGCCACCTATTCGGAGTACGAGCGGTCCGGCTCTGAGGCCGGCGGCGCCCAGTCCGGCGCCGCCCAGTCCGGTGCCGCCAATTCACAATCCCAGGTCTTGCCGCCTCAGAAGGGCATCAAGGTGGTGCGCGACGGCGACCGCCAGTGGCTGGTGGTGGACGGCACCCCCGACCAGGTCTGGCCCAAAGTGCGGGACTTCTGGCTCCACAACGGTTTCGAACTCACTACCGAGGACCCCCGCATCGGCATCATGCAGACCAACTGGGCTGAGAAGCATGCCGATATCCACGAGGGCCCCATCCGCAGCATGCTCACCAAATACCTCGGCCAGACCTATTCAGCGGGTACGCGGGACCGGTACCGGGTGCGTCTGGAACCGGGTACCCAGCCGGACACGACTGACGTCTATCTGACCCATCAGGGCATGGCGCAGGTCGAGACCGGCGGCGCCATGAGCGCCGACGAACTGGTGTGGGCGCCGCAGCCTCCGGATCCCGGCCTGGATGCCGAGATGATCAATCGCCTGATGGTCTATCTGGGTGTGCAGAAGACACGGGCTGCGAGCCTGGTTGCCAATCCGGAAGTGACCGCGTCCGAGGCCACGCTGGGCAAAGACGGCCAGGGTCGCACGCTACTGACGATCAACGAGGGTTTCCCGCGGGCCTGGGGCAGCGCCGGCATCGTGCTGGACCGGGTGGGATTCACGGTGCAGGATCAGGACCGCTCCAAGGGCATCTATTACGTGCGCTATGACGATCCCAACGCCTCGGGAGAGAAGAAAGGCTGGCTGTCCAAGCTGGCTTTCTGGAAAAGTGCACCGGCCCCGTCCAGCGATGAGTATCAGGTCAAGTTGACGTCCCAGGGCGACGACAAGACGGAGGTGACGGTGCGCAACAAGGCCGGTGAGCGGGACGACTCTCCCACCGCCCAGCGCATCCTCAAGCTCATGTACGAGCAGTTCAAGTGACCGTGAGGTCGAGCCCGACCTTCGCCTTGACCCGAGATGCGCTTCGCTTCCCTGGGCAGCGGTAGTCGAGGCAACGGGACGCTGGTGGAAGCCGGCGCCACCTGTGTGCTGGTGGACTGCGGCTTCTCCGTTGCTGAAGCGGCGCGGCGGCTGCAGCGCCTGGGACGCGAGCCCGACACGCTGGCAGGCATCCTGGTGACCCACGAGCATGGCGACCATATCAGCGGTGTGGGGCGGTTGGCCCGCAGGTACCGCATTCCCGTATGGATGACAGCCGGAACCCTTGCCGCCTACCGCGATGAGCGCGCCGGGGTGGAGGTGTTCAACGGCCACGAGGCCTTCGCCATCGGGGATCTAGAGGTTCATCCGTTTCCCGTGCCCCATGACGCCCGGGAGCCGTGCCAGTTCGTGTTCGGCGACGGCGTCCGCCGCGTGGGTGTGCTGACCGACACCGGCGCTCCGACCGACCACATTCTGCGCTGTCTGGATGGCTGTGACGCGCTGCTGATCGAATGCAATCACGATGCTGATATGCTGGCCAATGGCCACTATCCGCCCGCCCTCAAGGCGCGGGTGGGCGGGCGATTCGGCCATCTCAGCAATGCCCAGGCCGCCGAGCTCATGGGCCGCCTGGACAGCCGCCGTTTGCAGCATGTGGCGGCCGCCCATCTGAGCGACAAGAACAACACTGCCGAGCGGGCCCGCAACGCTCTGGCGGGAGCGTTGGCCTGCGATGCGCAGTGGATCGCCGTGGCCGATCAGGAACAGGGACTGGACTGGCGGGACGTTCGTTAGTCCGTTCAGTTCACCGGTATCCGGGGTCGCGACGCCGGACAGGAGCGGCCGATGGGATGTGCGGGTTTGGGCCGCCGCGCCGGCTGGCCCGCTCCGGCGAGTTCCAGTATCATTTCCTCTTTTCCGATCCACCGGAAAACACCGAGAAAATCCCATGCTGCATCTGCGCGGGTGCCCCGCCCTTTCCGCTTTCCGGACCGCCAAGCTGCTCGACCAGGCGCGTGCTGTCCTGCCTTCCGTTCAGATCGTGTACGCCGAGTATGCCCATTTCGTGGAGCTGGATCAGAAGCTCTCGGAGCACGAACGGGAGATTCTCGAGCAACTGCTCAGCTACGGCCCCGCGCGGCCGCCGGCAGCCCCCGCCGGTGAGTTGCTGCTGGTGGTGCCGCGGCTGGGTACCATCTCGCCCTGGTCCAGCAAAGCCACGGACATCGCCCACAACTGCGGCTTGTCCCGGGTGCGGCGGGTGGAGCGGGGCGTCGCCTACTACTTCGTTGTCGACGGCGGTTCGCTGGATGGATCGGGTCGTCAGGCTCTGTTGAGCCTGATTCACGACCGCATGACCGAAAGCGTGCTGAATGCACTGGAGGAAGCCGAGGGGTTGTTCGTGCACGCCCAACCCACGCCTCTGGAGACGGTGGACGTTCTGGGGGGCGGGCTCGCCGCTCTGGAGCGGGCCAACGATGCCCTGGGGCTGGCTCTGTCGGGGGACGAAATCCGTTATCTGGTGGACAGCTTCACGACCCTGGGTCGCAACCCCACGGACGTGGAACTGATGATGTTCGCCCAGGCCAATTCCGAGCACTGCCGGCACAAGATCTTCAATG
>CAZNBB010000046.1:240-26422 GCA_964571225.1 uncultured Gammaproteobacteria bacterium | reverse complement strand
CCGCCCAGCCGTTCTTGAGGGCGTACTTGATCTGCGCGGTGATCTGCTCGTCGGTCAGGTCCGGCAGGAAGGAGAACTGTCCCTGGGTGATTCGCATGGCGATGCCTCCTGCGGTCAGGCGGACGGGGTTTCCACCGGCACGAAGTCCGGCGTGTCCGTGGATTCGTAGTTGAAGGTGATGTCCTTCCAGGTGTCCAGGGCGGCCTGCAGAGGCTGACACCACTTGGCGGCCTTGTTCAGCACCTTCGGACCTTCGTTCCAGATGTCCACCCCCTCGTTGCGGGCCTGCACCATGGTTTCCAGGGCGACCCGGTTGGCGGTGGCGCCCGCCGCGATGCCCATGGGATGGCCGATGGTGCCGCCCCCGAACTGCAGTATCACGTCCTCGCCCAGGTAGTGCAGGAGCTGGTGCATCTGTCCGGCGTGAATGCCGCCCGAAGCCACCGGCATGACCTTGTTGAGCGATGCCCAGTCCTGGTCGAAGAACACGCCGTGCTGCAGGTTCTGCTCGGTGACCGGCTCGCGCAGGGTGTCGTAGATGCCGGCGATCATGTTGGGGTCGCCCTCCAGCTTGCCCACCACGGTGCCGGCGTGGATGTGGTCCACGCCCGCCATGCGCATCCACTTGGCGATCACCCGGAAGGACACGCCGTGGGTCTTCTGGCGGGTATAGGTGCCGTGCCCGGCGCGATGCAGGTGCAGGACCATGTCGTTCTTGCGGGCCCAGCGGGACATGGACTGGATGGCGGTGTAGCCCACGATCAGATCGATCATGACGATCACCGAGCCAAGCTCCTTGGCGAACTCGGCGCGCTCGTACATGTCCTCCATGGTGGCCGCGGTGACGTTCATGTAGTGGCCCTTGACCTCGCCGGTGGCCGCCGAGGCCCGGTTGACCGCTTCCATGCAGTACAGGAAGCGGTCCCGCCAGTGCATGAAGGGCTGGGAGTTGATGTTCTCGTCGTCCTTGACGAAGTCCAGTCCGCCCTTGAGCGCTTCGTACACCACGCGCCCGTAGTTGCGCCCCGACAGCCCCAGCTTGGGCTTGGTGGTGGCGCCCAGCAGCGGGCGGCCGAACTTGTCCAGGCGCTCGCGCTCCACCACGATGCCGGTGGCCGGGCCCTGGAAGGTCTTCATGTAGGCCACCGGGATGCGCATGTCCTCCAGGCGCAGGGAGCGCAGGGCCTTGAAGCCGAACACGTTGCCGATGATGGACGCGGTCAGGTTGGCGATGGAGCCCGGCTCGAACAGATCCAGGTCGTAGGCGATATAGGCGAAGTACTGCTGTTCGGTGTCCCCGCCGGTGTTGGGCACCGGGTCCACCCGGTAGGCCTTGGCGCGGTAGAGCTCGCAGGCGGTGAGGCGGTCCGTCCACACCACGGTCCAGGTGGCGGTGGAGGACTCGCCCGCCACGGCCGCCGCTGCCTCTTCCGGGTCCACGCCCGGCTGGGGCACGATGCGGAACAGGCAGATGATGTCGGTGTCCTTGGGCTGATAGTCGGGCTCCCAATACCCCATTTTCTTATAGGGTATGACGCCGGATTTGTACCGCTCCTTGCCTTCTGCAATGGTTTCCGAGGTACCCATAGGTGTCTCCTCCCTCGCTGTGACTGAGCCAGCGGTCCGGCCAGGCGGTGATCGGAGTCTCGGGTGTGGACGGCGGGAGTGGGGGATGCGGGGAGGATTTTCCTTTTCCGCTGAGGGTATTGCCACCCTCTCCATATGCAGTCACATGCATCGGCTTCCCGCCCCCGCATGAGCGACACGCTGACCCGGAAAGGCGCCTGACGGGGCCACGGTATCCGGCCGCACCGTTTGCGGTCAGGAGACAATCGCCTACGCTTACCATAAATAACAGTCGAAGTTTTCGATTTTCTCCATAGACGGACATCTATCCGTATGGAGCAAAGGATGCGCCACGCGACCATCCGCCAGCTGGAGGTGTTTGAGGCCATTGCCCGACTGGGCAGCTTCACCCGTGCCGCCGAGGAGCTGTATCTGACCCAGCCCACGGTGTCGATGCAGATCAAGAAGCTGACCGAAACGGTGGGCATCGCTCTGTTCGAGCAGGTGGGGAAGCGGATTTACCTGACCGACGCGGGCCGGGCGCTGTACGCCACCTGCCGCGATCTGTTCGATCGTCTCGACCGGTTCCAGATGACCGTGGCGGACATGAAGGGGCTCAAGCAGGGCCGCCTGCGGCTTGCGGTGGTGACCACGGCCAAGTATTTTGCGCCCCGTCTGCTGGGCCCGTTCTGTCATCGCCATCCCGGGGTCGACGCCTCCCTGAAGGTCAGCAATCGCGAGCGGATTCTGGAACGCCTCGCCGACAACGTCGACGACCTCTATGTGCTGGGTCAGCCCCCCAAGGGACTGGACGTGGTCTACGAGCCGTTTCTGGCCAACCCGCTGGTGCTGCTGGCGCGCCATGACCACCCCCTGGCCGGTCGGCGGCGCGTTCCCGTGGCGGCGCTGACAGATGAGCCCTTCCTGATGCGCGAGCCGGGTTCGGGCACCCGCAAGGCAATGGAGCGGCTGTTCGCGCAACACGGTCTGTCGCCCCGCGTGCGCATGGAACTGGGCAGCAACGAGGCCATCAAGCAGGCCATACTCGGCGGCCTGGGAATCTCCGTGTTGTCGCGCCATGCACTGGGTCTGGACTCGCCCCGCGAGTTGACTGTTCTGGACGTGGAGGGATTTCCCATCGAGCGCCAGTGGCATGTGGTCTATCCGGCCGGCAAGCAGCTTTCCACCGTTGCCCAGACTTTTCTGGACTATCTGCGCGTCGAGGCGCCGCACCTCATGAAGCACCGCCCGTCGCCCGGGGGGATGGCGCTCGGCAAACGCACGTCCACCGCGCCGCGGCATCGCGAAACCGGTTAGCGGCGTGCCGACAGCGTTGGTCGGACGGAGTCGACGAAGGCTGAAGACCCTGCACGGGACCCATCGCCGGATTCGGCGTCCATGAGTGGTGCCCGTTTCCGGGATATCTGGAGATAAGGGTTAAGGTGTCCGCCCAACTCGGCGCCGGAGGGCCGGGTAGCGGCTCCCGTCCGGTGCTGGCCGGGAGCGTGCAGGATGAAGACAGGGAAGATGGCGGGAAGCAGGCGGTGAAAGCGGAAATTGGTCGGGGTGACTGGATTCGAACCAGCGACCCCTGCCTCCCGAAGACAGTGCTCTACCAGGCTGAGCTACACCCCGATTGGATCAATAGGTCCGGTCGACCGAAAAATCCGCCAGCGCGTAGAGGGCGTCCCGGAAGGGGCTGTCGGGCAGCCGCCCAAGCCCTTCCACGGCCTTGTCGGCCTCCGCGCGCGCAGCCCGCGCAGTGTACGTGATGGCCCCGGTGGATTCAATGGCCTCGCAGACCGCCTCGATGTTCTCCCGACCGCCGTGCTCGATGGCATCCCGGATCACCTTGGCCTGGGCGGACGAGCCGTTCTGCATAACATAGATCAGCGGCAGGGTGGGTTTGCCCTCGGCCAGGTCGTCGCCGATATTCTTGCCGGTTTCCTCGGCGCTGGCGCTGTAGTCCAGCACGTCGTCCACCAGCTGGAAGGCGGTGCCCAGGCGCATGCCGTACTCGGCCAGCGCGACTTCCGTTTCCCGCGCATGGCCGCCCAGTACGGCCCCGAGCTGAGCGGCGGCCTCGAACAGCTTGGCGGTCTTGGAACGGATCACTTCCATATAGCGCTGTTCGGTGGTGTCCGGGTCATGGCAGTTCAGCAGCTGCATGACTTCGCCTTCGGCGATGGTGTTGGTGGTGCGGGCCATGATCTCCATCACCCGCATGCTGCCCACTTCCACCATCATCTCGAAGGCCCGCGAATAGAGAAAATCCCCTACCAGCACGCTAGCCTCGTTGCCCCAGATGGCATTGGCGGTCTCGTGGCCGCGGCGCAGGTCGGAGGCGTCCACCACGTCGTCGTGGAGCAGGGTGGCGGTGTGGATGAATTCGACGATGGCGGCCAGGTCCAGGTGGCGCTCGCCTTCGTAGGCGCAGGCCCGCGCCGCCAGCAGCACCAGCAGGGGCCGCAGGCGCTTGCCGCCGCTGTTGACGATATAATGGCCCAGCTGGTTGATGAGCTGCACTTCGGAGTGCAGGCGTTTGTGGATGAGGCGGTCCACGGCCTGCATGTCGGCCGCGGTCAGAGCCCGAATTCCCGCCAGGTCCATTATCGGTCCGGATTGTTGCAACGGTTCGCGCATCGTTTGTGGTTGTGGCCGCTTATCGGATGGGCTCGGGAGGGATGTCTGGCGGTTGGAATCAAAGGCGACCTAGTGTACTCGGCTTGCCCTATGCGCGCCATAACGGTCCTGTTTGACCTTCCTGTCCGATCTCTATAAAATGATCGCCTTTTCGCGAACCTGTGACAAGTCTTGGAGATTCAGCGATGTATGCGGTGATCATGACCGGCGGCAAGCAATACCGGGTGGCTCCGGGTGACACCGTGCGGGTGGAGAAGCTCGACGCGGCCGAAGGCGATGCGGTGGAATTCGAGCAGGTGCTGATGGTCGCCGACGGCGACGACATCAAGCTGGGCACTCCGTACCTGGACGGCGGCAAGGTGACGGCCAAGGTCAGGGCCCAGGGCCGTGGCAAGAAGGTGGAGATCGTCAAGTTCCGCCGGCGCAAGCACCACATGAAGCATCAGGGCCACCGGCAGGCATACACGGAACTGGAAATCACCGGCATCAACGGTTGATCACGACTCGACGTTCGAGGTATCAGGCATGGCACACAAGAAAGCAGGCGGCAGCACCCGTAACGGCCGCGATTCCCAATCCAAGCGTCTCGGCGTGAAGCGCTACGGCGGCCAGAACGTGGCGGCCGGCAACATCATCGTGCGCCAGCGCGGAACCCATTTCCACGCCGGTGTGAACGTCGGGCTGGGCCGCGACCACACGCTGTTCGCGAAGGCCGACGGGCAGGTGCGCTTCGTGACCCGCGGCTCGCGCAACCGCAAGTTCGTGGACGTGGTCGCCGCCGACTGAACGGCGCCGCCAAGCGGACTGGAAAAGCCCCGTCGTCGCACGGGGCTTTTTTCGTTGGAGGACGGCATCCCAGGTTCATGGCGGCCGCAGCACTTTCGATGTCATTGCGTGGTTGTTCGGGTTCTGCGCCCCTGTTCGCCACTCCATTGTGATAGATACTCTGAACTATGAAATTCGTTGACGAAGCCAGCATTCGGGTGGAGGCCGGTGACGGGGGCAGCGGTTGTGTGGGCTTCCGGCGCGAGAAGTACATCCCTTTCGGCGGGCCCGACGGCGGTGACGGCGGCGACGGCGGCAGCGTCTATCTGGAAGCCGACTCCGGTCTGAACACCCTGGTGGACTTCCGCCACGAGCGCCGCTACCGGGCCCAGCGCGGAGAGAACGGCCGCGGCAGCAACTGCACCGGCAAGAAGGGCGAGGACTGCACGGTGCGGGTGCCGGTTGGCACCCTGGTCTACGAACAGGATACCGGCGAGCTGATGGGGGATCTGGTGGCGCCCGGCCAGCGCCTGCTGGTGGCCCAGGGCGGGCGCCACGGTCTGGGCAACACCCATTTCAAGAGCTCCACCAATCGCGCGCCCCGCCAGTCCACTCCCGGCACCCCGGGCGAGCAGCGCAACCTGCACCTGGAGCTCAAGGTGCTGGCGGATGTGGGGCTGCTGGGTCTGCCCAACGCCGGCAAGTCCACCTTCATCCGGGCGGTGTCCGCCGCCCGGCCCAAGGTAGCCGATTACCCCTTCACCACCCTGTACCCCAACCTGGGGGTGGTGAAGGTGGCCCCCCATCGCAGCTTCGTGATCGCCGACATCCCGGGACTGATCGAAGGGGCCGCAGAAGGCGCCGGTCTGGGCGTGCGTTTTCTCAAGCACCTTGCGCGCACCCGCCTGCTGCTGCACCTGGTGGATGTCGCACCCCTGGAGGCGGGGTCGGATCCGGCGGACGATGTGCGCAAGATCGTCGCCGAGCTGGCCAAATTCAGTCCCGAGCTGGCCAGCCGCGAGCGCTGGCTGGTGTTCAACAAGATCGACCTGCTGGCGCCCGACGAGCGCCAGGCGCGCTGCGATGCCATCGTGCAGGCGCTTGACTGGCGGGGCCCGGTGTTCTCGATATCGGCCATCAGCGGCGAGCAGACCGAGCAGCTGGTGCAGCGGATCATGACCTTTCTGGAGCAGGCCGATAACGATCCCCATGACGATCCCCATGACGATCAGTAAGCACTCGCGCTACAGTGTGCGGTCAAAGCCTGTTCCCGCAGGTGCCTGTGAGTGCCGATGAAAGACCGCAAACAGTTGGGCGCCGGCCGGCGCTGGGTGATCAAGATCGGCAGCTCCCTGCTGACCAACGACGGGCGGGGGCTGGACGGCGAGGCCATTTCCGCCTGGGTGGAGCAGATGGCCGGCTTGCGCAGTGGCGGCCGGGAACTGGTGCTGGTCTCGTCCGGTGCCGTTGCCGAAGGCATGAACCGGCTCGGTTGGGCACGTCGTCCCCGGGCCCTGTTTGAGCTGCAGGCCGCGGCGGCCGTGGGCCAGATGGGGCTGGTGCAGGCCTACGAATCGCGCTTTCAGCGCCATGGTCTGCATACCGCCCAGGTCCTGCTCACCCACGATGATCTGGCCGACCGCAAGCGCTACCTCAACGCCCGCAGCACCCTGCGCAGCCTGCTGCGCCTGGGGGCCGTGCCGGTGGTCAACGAGAACGACACGGTCGCCACCGAGGAAATCCGCTTCGGCGACAACGACACCCTTGCCGCCCTGGTGGCCAACCTGGTGGAGGCGGACCTGCTGGTGATCCTCACCGATCAGAGCGGCCTGTTCGACCGGGATCCGCGCAGCGATCCCGAGGCACGCCTCATTCCCGAAGCCCGGGCCGGCGATCCCTCCCTGGAACTACTGGCCGCCGGCGGCAGCGGGGCTCTTGGACGCGGAGGCATGCTCACCAAACTGCGGGCGGCCGGGCGGGCGGCCCGCTCGGGCACGCCCACCTTGATCGTGTCGGGGCGCGAACCCCGGGTGCTGGCGCGCATTGCCGACGGCGAGCCCATCGGTACCCACCTGGGCACCGCCAGCGAACCCCTGGCGGCCCGCAAGCAATGGCTGGCCGGCCAACTGCAGGTGCGCGGGCGGTTGACCCTGGACACCGGGGCCGTACGGGTGCTGCGTCAGTCCGGGCGCAGTCTGCTGCCGGTGGGGGTGACTGCTGTGGAGGGGGCCTTCGCCCGCGGTGAACTGGTGGCCTGCGACGGCCCGGACGGGGCGGAGGTGGCCCGCGGGCTGGTGAACTACGGCGCCGAGGAGGCGCGGCGCATCATCGGCCAGCCCAGCGACCGGCTGGAGGCCCTGCTGGGTTACGTGGACGAGCCGGAGCTTATCCACCGGGACAACCTGGTGCTGCTGTGAATCGGCGGCAGGCGCTCACGAAAAAGGCCGGTCAGGGACCGGCCTTCTCGATACCGCGCGGCAGTGCTGTCTCAGCCGGCGCTCAGGGCGCGCACATGCTGGTTGAGACGGCTCTTGTGCCGCGCAGCCTTGTTCTTGTGGATCAGACCCTTGCGTGCCATGGCGTCGATCATGGGCACCGCGTCCTTGTAGGCCGCCTGTGCGGTCGCCGCATCGCCACCGGCCAGGGCCTTCTGAACTTTCTTGATGGAAGTGCGCAGCTCGGAACGCTGGCTGGTGTTCAGCTGACGGTGCTTCTCAGCCTGTCGTGCGCGCTTTCTGGCTTGTGCGGTATTGGCCAACGTGGAGCTCCTGTACTGATGCGCCTTTGCGAAAGACTGCGTACTATGCGCATTCGTGCCTTGTTTGTCAATGCCAGCTGCCTGACCCGTCCCTGCCCATGAGCCGCAAGCTGCTGAAGAACACCGTCAAGGTCGGCGGGTTGACGATGGTGTCCCGCATCCTGGGATTCGCCCGGGACATGGTCTTCGCCCGGGTGTTCGGCGCCGGGCTGGGCATGGACGCTTTCTTCGTGGCGTTCAAGATTCCGAATTTCCTGCGCCGCCTGTTCGGGGAAGGTGCCTTCTCCCAGGCCTTTGTGCCGGTGCTGTCCGAATACAAGGCCTGCCGCGAGCACGAGGAAGTGCAGGCCCTGGCCGACCGGGTAGCCGGCACCCTGCTGGGTGTGCTGCTGATGCTGGCGGTGGTGGGCGTGCTGGCCGCGCCGGTGGTGGTGATGATCTTCGCCCCGGGTTTTCTGCACGATCAGCACAAGTTCGACCTCACCGCCCAGATGCTGCGCATCACCTTCCCTTATATCGTGTTCATATCCCTGGTGGCGTTCGGGGCCGGGATACTCAATTCCTACGGGCGCTTCGGGGTGCCTGCGTTCAGCCCGGTGCTGCTGAACCTGTCCCTGATCGGCACCGCCCTGTTCCTTGCGCCCCACATGGCCGATCCGGTCAAGGGGCTGGCCTGGGGCGTGTTTCTGGGCGGGGTGGCGCAGCTGGCGCTCATCCTGCCGGCGCTGCGGGGCATCCGGCTGCTGCCCCGACCGCGTTGGGGCTGGCACGACAGCGGCGTGCGCAGGATCCTCAAGCTCATGGGCCCGGCGGTGCTGGGCTCGTCGGTGGCCCAGATCAATCTGCTGCTGGATACGCTGATCGCTTCATTTCTGGTGACCGGCAGCGTGAGCTGGCTGTACTACTCGGACCGGCTGATGGAATTCCCCCTGGGGGTGTTCGGCATCGCCCTGTCCACGGTCATCCTGCCCACCCTGTCCCGCAGCCATGCGCGGGCGTCCCGGGAAGCGTTTTCCCAGACCCTGGACTGGGCCCTGCGCTGGGTGGTGGTGGTCGGGGTGCCGGCGGCAGTGGGACTGCTGCTGCTGGCCGGCCCGGTGCTGAGCACCCTGTTCCTGTCCAAGGCGTTCGATGTCGAGGACGTGTACATGGCGCGCCTGAGTCTGATGGCCTTCGCCGCCGGCCTGCCGGCGTTCATTCTGGTGAAGGTGCTGGCGCCGGGCTTCTATTCCCGCCAGGACACCCGCACGCCGGTGCGCATCGCGGTGGTCGCCATGACCTCCAACATGGCCATGAACGTGGCTTTCGTGGTGCCCATGCTGCTGCTGCATATCCAGGGGCCCCATGCCGGTCTGGCCCTGGCCACCTCCCTGGCCGCCTATCTCAATGCCGGTCTGCTGTACCGCGCATTACGCCGTCAGGACGCCTTTCAGCCCCAACCCGGCTGGGGCCGCCTGCTGCTGCGGGTGGGTGTGTCGGTGGGCGTGCTTGCCGCGGTGCTCATCTGGGGGGCGCCGCCCCTCAGTCAATGGCTCACCGGCCGCGCGTGGCTGCGGGCCGGCCATCTGGTGACGTGGATCGCCATCGGCATTGCACTCTACCTGGTCACGCTGCGGTTGATGGGGTTGCGTCTGAGCTCTCTGTGGACGCCGCCGCCGGCCCTGGAGGGCCATGAATGACAAGCGCCGCCAGTCCTTTATAATCGACATTTTTACTCGCTGCCCAAGAGTACTCCCCCGGGATCCGGCATGGAACTGATACGCGGTCTGCACAATCTGCGCCCCGAACACCGCGGTTGCGCGGCCACCATCGGCAATTTCGATGGTGTGCACCTGGGCCATCAGGCGGTGCTCGGCCAGCTTTCCGAGCGCGCCGGTGCCCTCGGGCTGCCCACCTGCGTGATCACCTTCGAGCCCCAGCCCCGGGAGTTCTTCGCCCCGCAAACCGCGCCGGCCCGGCTGACGCGACTGCGGGAAAAGCTGCTCGCCTTGCGGCGCTTTTCCGTGGACCGGGTGCTGTGCCTGCGCTTCGACAGTCTCCTGGCGGGATTGAGTGCGGCCGAGTTCGTGAAGGTGGTGCTGGTGGACGGGCTGGGCGTGCGCTACCTGGTGGTGGGCGACGATTTCCGCTTCGGCAAGGGCCGCCAGGGGGATTTCGCCTTCATGCAGCAGGCCGGCGCGGAGCAGGGTTTTCAGGTGGTCAACATGCACACCTTCAACGTGGACGGCGCACGGGTGAGCAGCACGCGCATCCGCGAGGCGCTGGCCGCCGGCGACATGGGCGGCGCCGAGAAGCTGCTGGGCAGGCCCTATCGCATGTGCGGCCGGGTGGCCCACGGCGACCGGCGGGGGCGCACCATCGGCTTTCCCACCGCCAACATCCATCTGCACCGGCACGCCACGCCGGTGCAGGGCGTGTTCGCGGTGGAGCTGTTCGGGCTGGACCGCGAGCCGGTGGCCGGGGTGGCCAACGTCGGTACCCGGCCGACGGTGGACGGCACCCGCACGCTGCTGGAGGTGCACCTGTTCGATTTCGACCAGGACATCTACGGGCGCTACGTGTACGTGAACTTTCTGCACAAGCTGCGTCCCGAACTGCGTTTCGATTCCTTCGAGGCGCTGAAGGAACAGATCCATCAGGACGCGCGGGACGCGCGGGCCTTTTTCGCCGCCATGTGAACGGGCGGCGTCCTGAACCGACATTCATCGCGCCCTGGGCGCGCACGTAACGAGCCTGGATGTGACCGACTATAAAGACACGCTGAATCTGCCGCAGACCGACTTTCCCATGCGGGGCAACCTGGCCAAGCGCGAGCCGGAGACGCTCAAGCGCTGGCAGGACATGGACCTGTACGGGGCGCTGCGGCAGGCCCGCAAGGGGCAGCCGAGGTTCATCCTTCACGACGGGCCTCCCTACGCCAACGGCGAGATCCACATCGGACACGCCGTCAACAAAGTGCTCAAGGACATCGTCGTCAAGAGCAAGTCACTGGAGGGCTTCGATGCGCCCTACGTGCCAGGCTGGGACTGCCATGGCCTGCCAATCGAGCTGAACGTGGAGCGCAAGGTGGGCAAGGCGGGCCAGAAGGTGGATGTGGCCACCTTCCGCAACGCCTGCCGCGAGTACGCCGCCGAGCAGGTCGACCGCCAGCGTACCGACTTCGTGCGCCTGGGCGTGATGGGGGACTGGGGCCATCCGTACCTCACCATGGATTTTCGCTTCGAGGCGGACATCGTGCGTTCCCTCGGCAGGGTGGCTGCCAACGGCCATCTGCACAAGGGCTTCAAGCCGGTGCACTGGTGCACGGACTGCGGCTCGGCCCTGGCAGAAGCGGAAGTGGAGTACGAGGACAAGCAGTCGCCGGCCATCGACGTGCGCTTCGCCGTTCTCGATGACGCCGCTCTGATGGCGCGCTGCCATCACGTGACCGGCCACGAGGGCGCCGGCCCCCTGTCGGTGGTCATCTGGACCACCACGCCCTGGACCCTGCCCGCCAACCGGGCAGTGGCGCTCAATCCGGAAGTGGATTATGCGGTGGTGCAGTGCGACACCGGCCAGGGCCCCGAACGCCTGGTGCTGGCCGATGCCATGCTCAAGGACATCATGGCGCGCTGGAGCGTGTCCCAATACGAGATCCTCGGCTACTGCACCGGCGCCGTGCTGGAGGGTATCAAGCTCGCCCATCCTTTCTACAAGCGCGAAGTGCCGATCATCCTCGGTGACCACGTGACCCTGGATGCCGGTACCGGCGCCGTACACACCGCGCCGGGTCACGGCCAGGACGACTACGTGGTGGGCTCTCGCTACCGGCTGGCAGTGGACAACCCGGTGGGCGACGACGGGCGTTTCCTGCCCGACACCGAGCTGTTCGCCGGCGAGCATGTGTTCGCGGCCAACGATCATGTGATCGAGGTGCTGAAGACCAACGGCGCACTGGTGCACGAGCAGGCTATTCGCCACAGCTATCCCCACTGCTGGCGCCACAAGACGCCGATCATCTTCCGCGCCACGCCCCAGTGGTTCATCAGCATGGACAACCAGGGTCTGCGCCGGTCCGCCCTGGAAGCTATCCGCCAGGTGGCGTGGACGCCGGACTGGGGCCAGGCGCGCATCGAGAGCATGGTGGCCAACCGGCCCGATTGGTGCATTTCCCGCCAGCGCACCTGGGGCGTGCCCATTGCCCTGTTCGTCCATCGGCGTACGGGCGAATTGCACCCCCAGACCCCGCAGCTGATCGAGGAGGTGGCCCTGCGCATGGAGCGCCGCGGCATCGACGCCTGGTTCGAATTGGATGCCGGGGAACTCCTGGGCGCGGATGCTGCCGATTATGAAAAGGTCACCGATACTCTGGACGTGTGGTTCGACTCCGGTGTGACCCATGCCTGTGTGCTGGAGCGCCGCGACGAGCTGAGGTATCCGGCGGACCTGTACCTGGAAGGCTCCGACCAGCACCGGGGCTGGTTCCAGTCCTCGCTGCTGACCTCTGTGGCCATGCGGGACGCCGCCCCCTACCGGGGCGTACTCACCCATGGTTTCACGGTGGACGCCAAGGGTCAGAAGATGTCCAAGTCCAAAGGCAACGTAGTGGCACCCCAGAAGGTGGTGGGTACCCTGGGCGCGGACATCCTGCGGCTGTGGATCGCGGCCACCGACTATCGGGCCGAGATGGCCGTGTCCGACGAGATTCTCAAGCGTACCGCCGACGCCTATCGGCGCATGCGCAACACGGCCCGTTTTCTGCTGGGCAACCTGCACGGCTTCGATCCCGAGCAGCATATGGTGGCGCCGGAGCATCTGCTGCCCCTGGACCAGTGGGCGGTGGAGCGGGCCCGCGCCCTGCAGGAACTGGTGCGCCGGTCCTACGAGGACTACCAGTTCCACCTGATCTACCAGCGGGTGCACAATTTCTGCGCCGTGGACATGGGCGGCTTCTACCTGGACGTCATCAAGGACCGCCAGTACACCACCCAGGCGGACAGCCATGCGCGGCGTTCGGCCCAGACCGCCATGTACCTGATCGTGGAGGCGCTTTCGCGCTGGCTGGCGCCCGTACTGAGTTTCACCGCCGAGGAAATCTGGCAGCAGATGCCCGGGTCCCGCGATCCGTCGGTGTTCTTCGCCACCTGGTACGAGCTGCCCGCGCTGTACGCACCCGAGTCCGGCGAGCACCCTATGTTCGACATGGCGTTCTGGGAGCGCATCTTCGAGGTGCGCGAGGCGGTCGGTCGCGAGCTGGAGAAGCTGCGGGTGGCGGGCGGCATCGGCGCTTCCCTGGACGCCGAAGTGGATCTGTATTGCGACGACGAACTGCATGCACAGTTGGAACGGTTGGGCGACGAGCTGCGCTTCGTGCTCATCACTTCCTATGCCCGTGTGCACCCGGCGGCCGAGCGTCCGGCGCAGGCCGTGGAGGCCGATCTGAAGACCGCCCAGTTGTGGGTGCAGGTCAGCACCAGCGCCCACGAAAAGTGCATTCGCTGCTGGCATCACCGCGAGGACGTCGGCTCCCATCCCGACCATCCGCAGATCTGCGGGCGCTGCGCCGAAAACGTCGCCGGCAGCGGCGAGCGCCGTCGCTATGCATGAGCGCCCCCTGGACAGCGGCGAACCGGCGCCCGAGGCAGTGACCGGGTTGCAGGGCGGAGCGGTCGCGCGGGGTTCGGGTTTGCGCTGGCTGTGGCTGTCGGTGCTGGTGGTGGCGCTCGACCAGTTGACCAAGCAGCTCGCCAACAGCCTGCTGAGCTATGAGCGCCCGCTGCATGTGCTGCCGTCGCTGAATCTCACCCTGGTCTACAACACCGGCGCCGCGTTCAGTTTTCTCAGCAACGCATCGGGCTGGCAACGCTGGTTCTTCATCGCCCTGGGGCTGCTGGCGGCGGTGGTGATGGTGGTGTGGTTGAGCCGTCTGTCGGTGCGGGACCGACTGGGCGGCGTCGCGGTGTCCCTGATTCTTGGCGGTGCCCTGGGCAACGTCATCGATCGGATCTGGCACGGCCGGGTCATCGACTTCATCGACGTGTACTACCGCCAGTGGCACTGGCCGGCATTCAACGTCGCCGACTCGGCGATCACCGTCGGCGTCGTTCTGCTGATCATCGACGGCCTGCTGGGCGCGCGGCGGGCGGAGAGGGGCTCCTAGGATGACCGAGGCGCCGAGGATCGCGCCCGGCAGCCGGGTGACCCTGCATTTCTCCATTGCCCTGGAAGACGGCATGGTGGCCGAGGACAGCGCCGGTGGCGAGCCGCTGACCTTCGTCATGGGCGACGGTACGGTGTTGGAGGGCCTGGAGCTGGCCCTGTACGGCCTGCAGGCCGGCGATACCCAGCGGCTGCAGCTGGAACCCGAGCAGACATTCGGCTATCGGGATCCGGAGAACGTACATGTCCTGCCGCGCAGCGATTTTCCGGTTGAAATGAACCTGGAGCCCGGCACCATCATCGGTTTCACCACCCCCGGGGGCGATGAAGTGCCCGGGGCGGTGCAAATGGTGGAAGGCGATGAGGTGAAGGTGGACTTCAACCACCCGCTGGCCGGCCACACGCTCACCTTCGAGGTGCAGATTCTCGCCGTCGAACCGCCCGCCGAAGAGGGCGACTGAGCGTGGCGGGGCCTTTATGCGCTATAATGGCCCGCCAGTAGCTTTCTAGGACCGGAGTCATCGGTCATGCATATTCTGCTTGCCAACCCCCGTGGATTCTGTGCCGGGGTGGACCGAGCGATCGACATTGTCGATCGCGCCCTGGACCTGTTCGGCGCTCCGATCTATGTGCGCCATGAGGTCGTTCACAACCGCCATGTGGTGGAAGAGCTGCGCGAGCGCGGCGCCGTGTTCGTGGAAGATCTCGAGCGCATCCCCGACGGCGCGACGGTCATCTTCAGCGCCCACGGCGTATCGCAGGCGGTGCGGGCGGAAGCCGGAAGGCGGGGCCTGCAGATCTTCGACGCCACCTGCCCGCTGGTCACCAAAGTGCACCTGGAAGTCACCCGCCACAGCCGCGCCGGTCGCGAATGCATTCTCATCGGTCATGCCGGCCACCCCGAAGTGGAAGGCACCATGGGTCAGTACGACCGTTCCAACGGCGGCGAAATGTACCTGGTGGAAACGGCCGAAGACGTCCGGCAACTGCAGGTGCGCGATCCAAACAACCTGGCTTTCGTGACCCAGACCACGCTGTCGGTGGAAGACACCGCGAAAGTGATCGACGCCCTGCGTGCACGTTTTCCCACCATCCTGGGGCCCCGCAAGGACGACATCTGCTATGCCACCCAGAACCGCCAGGACGCGGTGCGCAAGCTGGCGCGCAGCAGTGACGTGATCCTGGTGGTGGGTTCGCCCAACAGCTCCAACTCCAGTCGCCTGCGCGAACTGGCCAGGCAGCAGGGTGTTGAAGCCTTCCTGATCGACAATGCCGATCAGATACAGCGCGAATGGGTGGCCCACAGCTCGGTGGTGGGCGTGACCGCCGGGGCGTCCGCCCCGGAAGTGCTGGTCCAGGAAGTGGTGGCGCGGCTCAAATCATGGGGCGCCTCGGAGGCCGAGGAAAGCGAAGGGCAGCGCGAGAAGGTGGTGTTTTCCCTGCCGCGGGATCTGGCGGTCTAGTGGTCCATGCGGGGCTGTCGTATTCCCAACTCCTGTCTTTGCGCCTAAGGGCTGCGGCCATGCCCTGGCCACGGCGCTCATCTCCCGTTCGCTTGCCCATCGCGCTCTGCGCGTCGACGGTCCGCCCATCCGCCGGGGCGTCGTTGCAGCGTAACCCTACCAGCAGTCGGCGACCGAACCGCTTCCCGTATTACCCTTGACCCCGTCCTGATCGATGGTCAGCGTCGCGCAGGTGGTATCGTCGCTTTGTCCGCCCTGGGCGGTGGGCGTGGCGGTGGCGGTGAAGCAGCTGTAGACGGTCTTGGTGCCGACGATGGTGCTGCAGCCGCTGTTCGTTATGGCGATGGTGTAGTAGCCCTCCGGACTGTTCGCTCCGCCGAGCTTGTCGATGTCGGAGTTGGTCGCGTAGGAGTTGTGGTCCATGTACCACTTCTCCTGTAGCGCGGCCGCGTTGGTCAGGGCGACCTTGGCGTCGGAGCGCCGGGTCTTGATCACCGAACTGCGGTAGGCGGGGTAGGCGATAGCGGCAAGGATGCCGACGATTACCACCACGATCATCAGCTCTATCAGCGTGAAGCCGGCGGTGTTTCTTCGATTCATTGCATGGGTCCCCATACGCTCTGCTGGCCGAAAGGTATCGGTTGAAGGGTGCGGCCCCATCGGCCGCACCCTCGATTACGCTATGGCAGGTTCTGCAGGTCGATCTGCCGCCACGAGCGCCGTCCGCCTTTTACGGCTCCGGTGTTGAAGCTGATCATGCTGGTGTCCAGCGTGCTGTTCTGATGCAGCACCTTGGCCTTGCCCGGCCCCAGGGCGCCGCCCTGGTGCACCGACAACTGGCCGGTCTCGCCCTGGCCCAGATCGACGGAGTCGACGACCTTGTACTTGGTGGTGCCGGTGTGCGAGTCGCCGTACAGCGGGTCGAAGGACAAGGCGATGCCGGCGCGGGTGTCGACCGCGTACAGCAGGCTGGTGCCTTCCGGTTCGCAGACGTTGCTGTCCGGCGTGTAGCTGGGGAACAGCAGCACCTGCCGTGCCACCACCGGGCTGGACAGTACCCGCTCGGCCGGTCCGCCGGTCCCCAGATCCCGGATCCAGCCGTCCATGTTCTGGATCGCCTGTTCCACATCGGTGGCGGTTGCCACGGTGGTGCCGTTGATGGTGGTGCCCGTGGGGGTGATGGTGCCGTCGCTGTACACGCCGATGCTGGTGACATTGGCCAGGTTGGTGGCCGTTCCCCAGGTGAGCTTGCCGTTGCTGTCCACAGGCTCCTTGACGCCGAACACGCTCTGCTGTGTCGTGCTGGTGTTGTCCGTCGTGGCCAGCAGACGTCCGGTTCCGCCGTACACCCAGTGGGCGCCCAGCAGGTCGGTGCTCAGCGTCGGCGCGTTCAGGAACGGCTTGCCGAGATTCAGCAGCGTTTTGACCGTCGCCCCGGAGAGCAGATTGGGCGCGGTTACGGTTCCACCGGTGGTGTCCACCGTGGAGTTCAGCACCAGGCGGTCCAGTGCGCCGGTGGGACTGCCGGTGGTGCCGCCTGCGATGCCGAAGTACGCGGCATCGTCCAGGAAGTCACGGTTCCAGTCCGCGACGGATACGTCCCCCACGAAGCTGTTCGCATAGCCCAGGTCCATGGGCCCGAAGTTGACCGGGCTGCTGACCAGGCCACGATGCCCGGCGTCCAGTTCGTACACGAACAACTGTGCGTCCTGGTTGCTGGTGCCGGACGTCAGGTCGGTGGGCCCGGAACCGAACACCAGGTACCACTTGTTGGCCAGCGGCTTGGTCCAGTCTCCGCTGGTGCTGGGCATGACTTCCTTGACCAGGGCCGGTACCGAGGTGGTGAAGCCGAGCTTGGGATTGGTGATCTCCGCCAGCAGCTGAGGAGGCTTCTCCGGGTTGGTGATGTCCATCACCACGTACGCGGAACGCATGGTTGTATCCAGCGTCCCGTCGCCGGTGGTGTCGATGCTGAACGGTCCGCCGCCCAGGCGCATGCCCGCCACCAGTATCGTGCCCCAGCCGTAGGGGTGATCGGCGTCCGGTGTGAAGATGCGCGCATCGAAGGTCTTGATCGCCCCGTCCATGTAGTAGACATGGTTGTAGTTGGGGTCGGTCAGCCACTGCAGGTGGGGCAGCAGATTCTCCGGAACGTATGCCCACAGCTCCGAGCCCAGCGGGTCGGGAGTCGCTCCCGAGCCGGTCGGGTCCACGGTATCGAAAGACTGCTGCGTGGCGTCCCAGAAGCCGCCGTTGAAGGCGTGCAGCATGCCGTCGTTGGCGCCGACGTAAACCACCTGGCGACGGTTGGCGTACTGCTGTTGGAAGGCCGCGTAGGTGGTATCGCCGTAGGCGACGTCGTAGCCGCTGTCGGGGGCGCCGACGGCTGCCGGCGTGGAATGGATGATGTCACCCAGGCGCCACACCCGCAGCGTGCCATCCTGCTTGTAGTCGATGGTGCGGTTGCGGAAGCCGGGGATCTCCTCTCCTCGGATGTAATCGACGATCTTCTGCGCCTCGGTGGTGTTGCTCGCGTCCAGGTAGCGGAAGTTGTTACCACCGCCGGACCCGAACGTCGCGTCGTCGAAGGGCTCCACGGTGCCGTCGATCAGCGTAAAGACGTAGCGCCCGGTGTTGGCGTTGTCGCTGTAGGTCCGTTGGGTGGTGACGTCCGTCAGATCCGAAAGCCGGTCCTGCGCGTTCCAGATCGGTTTCAGCGTGCCCAGAGCAGAAGTCGTCCACGTGAGCCCCTGGGGAACATTGGGGTCGGTGCTCGTGGCACGGGCGACCACTGTCTTGCCGCTGGTCGGGTCGTAACGCAGCTCGACAATCTTGTCGGTATCGTAGTCGTCGAGCTTGCCGTTCTGGTTGCTGTCCTCACGCAGGTAGCTGTATTTGTCGATGAACAGGGCATGCACGCCGCCCACCCAGGTCACCGTGGACAGCGCCCCGCCCGAGACGTTCTGAGCAAGGGTCATGCTGGGCGTGTAGTACGCCTGGTAGACGGCGCCGGTGCCGTTGCTGCTGTTGCTTACCACCGTAGCCGCCGTGCCGGAAGAGGTCCGTTTGGCGATATCCAGGAAGATGCTGTTGAGCGCGTTCAGAAGCGACGCGCTGTTGCTGGCCAGATAGGCGCTGGTGGTGCCGCCGGCGCTGGCGATCTGATCGAGCGTGGTCGGGTCCTGGCCCTGAGGCAGGCCGAACCCTACCACGTAGGTTTTCACGCCATCTGCCAGCAACTGGCTGGCTGAATCGGCCGCCTCGGATATCGCAGTGGTCGGATCGGTGACCAGGTTGCCGTCCTTGTCCACCGACGGCAGACCGTCGGTGACCAGAATCACGTAGTTCTTGACGCCGCAGGCGTTGGCGGGGGGCGCGCTGGCCGGTCCGCCCTGTGCGGTGTCGGTCAGGTTCCCTTCGAAATAGTCCTTGGCGGTGAGCAGCGTCCCCTGGATGGGTGTGAAACCCGCATTGCGCAGGGGCTTGTTGCTGCTGGGATTGGCAAAGCTTTCGGTGGCCAGCCAGCTGTCCAGGGTGCTCGCCTGAGTGGAATCGAGCGTATTGATGGGAACGTACAGATAGCCGCGCCCCGGATGGGAACTGGAAAAGTAAGTCTTGTTGGTGAACAGCCCGGGGTGGTCGGGATCGGGTTCCTGGACCTTCTGCCAGGCCATGCGGGCGCCGAAGTAGTAGAAGCCTTCCGCGATGTCGCTGTCCGTGGGGATGAAGCGGCCGTGGTAGACCAGGGTGCCGCTGTAGCCACCGGCGGCCGCGCTCGAGGTCGCGTTCGACTGGCCGGTCTTGTCGCGATAGCAGTAATAGGAGTTGCCCGTGAACGGATCGACGGTTTCGTTGTACGTGGGGGAGTAACAGAAAGCGTTACCCTGGTCGCTGGAGGCGTAGAAGGGCAGCGCGCGGTTGTAGTAGAGATAGTTGCCCGGATCCGTCGCGTTCGGGATTCTCTGGTTGTTCTTCGTCCAACTGCTCGGCGCACCGCTCGGCACATAGCTCGGGTCGTAGGTGGTCGGGTCGTAGTTCGAGTAGTAGAACGAGTTGTGGATGTAGTAGAGGCCCACGCCGCTTTGCTGATAGGCCATCAGGCCCATGCGGATGCGACCCTTCAGGGAGCCGATCAGTCCCTTGATGGTGTTGCGTGCGATTTCGGATTTGCTGGACGGGTCCGCGCTGCCCACCGCGACCCCGCTGGGCGTCTCGTCCATACTGTTGGAGTTGTCCAGCACCACCAGCACGTTCGGCATATCCGAAAGCGAGGACGGGCTGATCAACGGCGGAAGCGCGGTGTAGTCCAGCATGCTGCCGTTGGCGAATACCGCGGGCGCCAGCAGCAGAGTCGCCGCCAGGGAGGCGCCCAGCGTCAAAGCCTTGCGCCAAGCGCCGCTCAGGCGGCCGGTCGGTTGTGATTTTGTGCTATTCATCGCGTTTTCCCCCGTTGCCGGGCATCAAATGGCGGTCGGCTCCTTCGGAGCCGTCTGCTGTCAGTAGATGGTGACTTTGCGCAGCCGGCCCTGTTCGAATTCGAGTTGGACGTGGGGGCGCTTGCTGCCCTGTTTGCCGTCGCCGGTATAGCCGCCGCTCGTGGTATGGGCCCGGTCCAGCAGATCGACGCCCGAGTCGATGGTGAACTTGCCCACGGTGGTGATCAGCGTGTTGCCCTGCCAGGCGACGAATTCCCCGTTCAGGAAGCTGGCGGCCTCGCCGGCGTCTTCCTGCTGCTGGGTCTGTCCTGCCGCCGTCATGGCGTTTCCGGACAGCGGCGCCAGCCAGAGCGCGGCCGCCAGCAGACCATGGCAAAGCAATGCGGTCTTGTTCATGATGTGTGTCCCCTTCGGTAAAAAGGCCGCAGGCCGCAACCTCGTCATTACCGCCTAGTCCTTCTCGTAAGTGGATTGCAGCATCACGCGGGCCTCGGTGGTACCGCCGGTGGCCAACGCGGTGATGCGGAACATCTCGGGATCCCCCGGCCCCGGCGAGGTGCCGGGCGGTGGCACGTAGCCGGCTGGAAATACGTAACCCAGCCACTCCACGATGTAGATGGGTTTCTGCAGTACCTCCGGCGCGGTATAGGTGGCGGTGCGGTGCAGGGTGGCCGTACTCCAGACCTTGAGCGTCTGGTCGAACCACACCGGGGTGGTGCCGGAAGCCTCCGTGCACAGCCCGTTGGTGCATGCCGCCGAGAAGTCCGAGGGTCCCAGGGAGTTGGCCTGCACGAAGGCTTCGCCGTCGCGCAGGGCCGCCTCGGCCGCCTGGAAGGCGATCTGGTGGTCGCGGAAGTTGTAGGCCATTTTCTGCTCCAGGGTGGAGGTGTTCATGGCCGTCACGCCGATCAGTGTCATCACCAGCAGAATCAGCAGGCTCACGACCAGCACCGAGCCTCGCTGGTTCACTGCGCTGCCGCGGGGAAGGCTTTGGATGGTCATTGCTCGCTCGCCCATGGCTGTCACATCAGACCGCGGTTGCGCAGCTTGATGGTGTCCGTGAATATCCGGCGCAGGTACCGGTCGTTGTACGTCTTGCCGTCGAAGGTTATCGACACCGGCGTGGGGTTGACCTGTTCGATACTGCGCACCAGCAGTTGAATCCGCACGCTGACCACGTTGCCCCAGTCGGTGATCTGGTCCGCCTTCACGTAGCGCACGGCGGCCTGGTCGGGCGCTGTCGCCTCGCCGTAGCGGATCTGCATGTTCTCCACCCCGTCCACCAGCTCCTCCTTGGTCATCGTCGGCGCATTGGCGACGGTGGCGAGCCCGTCACGGTACAGTGACGGCACCCCGTTGGGGTTGTTGGCGATGTAGTAGGCGTCGGCGCGCAGTTGCATGAGCTGGCCGTTGCCCTGATAGGTGTAGGTGGCGAGGTTGGCCGAACTGTTGCAGTCGGCGTAGCTCGCGCCGTTGGTGCCCAGGTCCTTGGTGCAGTTGCCGGGGGAGACCTTGGCGCCTGTGTTGTGAACCACTTCGGCGCTGGTGCTCGAGCCGGTGGGCCCCACCATCTGGAAGATGGCGGAGTACTTGCAGTCCGACACCAGCAGGATGGTGCCGACGGACAGGTTGCTGGGCGCCGCCAGCGTGAAGGTGGCCGAGGTGGGATTATGGCTGACGACAATGTACTGGTTGCTGTCGTCGCCCCTGACCACCGTGACGGCATCGGTGCCGGCCAGGACATCCGCCGAGAATTCGCCTGGGAAGGTGGTGGTGGCGTTATAGCCCAGGATCGGCTTGCTCAGATCGAAGTACCAGGGCATGGTGGCGGTGTTGAGCACATTGGCCAGCTTGGTGCTGCGGGCGCCGCAGCCGCTGTAGCCGGCCATACGGATATCCCGGGCCAGGAACTGCATGGCGTAGCGCCCGTTCTCCTGCACCTGGGAGGCGGCCTGCTGGATGCGATAGCCGCGTTTGCTGTTGACGTACACCTGGCCCACGCCGGCCATCAGTATCAGGCCGATGACCATGGCCACCATCAGCTCCACCAGGGTGACGCCGCGCATGGACGATCGGAAAGGGCGCTGGGCAGTCATACCTGGGACCTCAACTGGAAGGAGTAGTTGGTGGAGCGGGTCAGGGCCTTCTTGGCGGCATCCCAGCCCAGGTCGTCCCACTGAATGGTGATGGTGTAGACGCGCTGCCCGGTAGCCGTGTCGGTGAAGGTGACGGACGCCTTGCCGCCCGGCAGGGTCTCGGCCAGCTGGGTCTTCCACTGGTTGATGTCGAACAGGGCCATGTCGTTGCCGCTGCAGGTATTGCCCGCCACGCTGCAGTCCACCGAAGGCGCCGGTATCGGGTCGTTAAGGCCGGTCTGATAGGCGCTGGTGGAGGTCGCCGTATCGCGGTTCGCCCGCATGCGGTCCAGAATGTCGTAGGCAAGCTGGGTGGCCTGGCTGTACTCGTAGGCCGAATGGTCGTACTTCAGACCGGCCGTCTGCAGCCCGGCCAGACCCAGCAGGCCGATGGCGAGCACCACCAGGGCCACCAGCACCTCGATCAGAGTGAACCCCCGGCTGAGCCGCGGCGGTGCGGCCGTTCGCCGCAGGCGGGTTGTCGTCCTGTCGCTCATGAGCAGGTCACCGTCGAAGAGAGCACCTGCCCGGTGGGCCCGACGGTGATCTTCACGCCGCTTTCGCCGGTGCGGCTGGAGTCGCAGACCGTGAAGTCGCCGCTGGAACCCGACATGCCGTTGGGCAGATACTGGATGAAAGTGCTGTTGGCGAAGCCGCTGGCGGCTATGGTGATGTCACTGGCCATGGCATTCTGGGTGCGCACCACTTCGCCGCTGTCCACGCTGCCGTTGCTGTTGCGGTCCACCCACAGCTTCCAGCCGCTCGCCCAGTCGGTGCCGCTGCAGGACAGGGACCCGGGTGCGTTGTCCACGCACACGGTGACCGTGCGGCCTTCGCGTATGGCGTTGGCCCGCGCGGCGTTCAGGAAACCGACCAGCGTGTTGCTCGCGGTGGTGATCCGGTTGTTCAGGATCATGGTCCTGAATCCCGGTACCGCCACGGTTATCAGGATCACCGCGATCACCACGGTGGTCAGCAGCTCGATCAACGTGAATCCGCGTATTCGTCTCATGGCACTATGGATAACGCGCCGCTTTCCAGGTGTCACGAACTTGACGACGAAGGGTGTAAAATGGCCGATAAACGGGCCTGACGGGCCGGCAGCCACGGTCCGGGGGGCTGGATTCGATCCCCGGGGACGTCTGCGCAACACAGATCCGGGCCGCCCGCGGGCAGGGCCGGAGGAGCGGACAGCCATATGACGCAGAACGGGAAACCCGATTGCCTGGTGGTGGGCGGCGGCCTCATCGGCATGCTCACCGCCCGCGAGCTGCAGTCCGCCGGCCTCACCGTGCGGGTGCTCGACCGCCAGTCCGCCGGCAGGGAGGCCTCCTGGGCGGGCGGCGGCATTCTCTCGCCGCTCTATCCGTGGCGTTACAACGACCCGGTCACCGAGCTGGCGGCCTGGGGCCAGGAATACTACCCGCGCCTGGCCGAGGAACTGGCCGCCGAAACCGGCATCGACCCCGAATGGACGGCAAGCGGCCTGCTGGTGGTGGGCGGCGCTGAGCAGGAGCAGGCCCGCGCCTGGGCCCAGCACCACGGGGTGCGTCTGGAGTTACTGGACGGCCCCGGCATCCGCCGGACCGAGCCGGCGCTGGTGGAAGACGACGAAGCCGCCCTGTGGCTCCCCGATGTGGCCCAGATCCGCAATCCCCGGTTGATGAAGGCCCTGCGCCGCAGCCTGGAGCTGCGTGACGTGGTGGTGCAGGAAGATTCCGAAGTCCAGTCCGTGGTGGAGCGGGACGGACAGGTGGTTGGGGTGCAGACCGGTGCCTGCCTGCTGGAGGCCGAGCGGGTGGTAGTGGCGGGCGGCGCCTGGACGGGGGACCTGCTGGCGGATCTGGGCGTTGCGCTGCCCGTGCGTCCGGTGCGCGGGCAGATGATTCTGTTCCATGCCCGTCCCGACCTGGTGCGCCATATCGTGCTGTGCCGGGACCGCTACCTGATCCCCCGCCGGGACGGGCGCATCCTGATGGGGAGCACGGTGGAGGAGACCGGCTTCGACAAATCCACCACCGCAGCGGCCCGCAAGGACCTGTTCCGGGCGGCGGTTCAGCTGGTGCCCGAGCTGGCCGACTACAGTATCGAGCGCCACTGGGCCGGGCTGCGACCGGGGACGCCGGACGGCGTGCCCTACATCGGCGAGCATCCCCACATGCCCGGCCTGTACGTGAACGCCGGCCACTTCCGCAACGGCGTGGTGCTGGGGCCGGCATCGGCCCGGCTGCTGGCGGATCTGATGCTGGGGCGCACGCCGGCCCTGGCCCCGGCCCCCTTCGCGGTGGCCGAGCACCGGCCGGCATCGCCGCAATAGACTTTGTCTAAGGTTGGCCTTTATACTAAATGTATGACAAAAGCGATGATCAGACAGCCGCTTAGCCGCGACGACCTGACCGAACTGCTGCACAGCCACGGCGTCATGCCCACGCAGCAGCGGGTGCAGATCGCGCAGGTCCTGTTCGCGCGCGACCAGCACCTGTCCGCCGATCAGGTGCTTTCCATGGTCAACGAGGACCGCAATCGGGTCTCCAAGGCCACGGTCTACAACACCCTCGGTCTGTTTGCCCGTAAGGGTCTGATTCGCGAAGTGATTGTGGATCCCACCCGGGTGTTCTACGACCCCAACACCCGGGCGCACCACCATTTCTACAATGTGGACACCGGCACCCTGATGGACATCGACGGCGAGGACCTGGCCATCGACCAGCTCCCCGACCTGCCCGCCGGCACGGTGGCCGACGGCGTGGAAGTCATCGTCCGAGTGCGCAACGCCCCCAAGGCCGGCGCCTGACCCGCCCGGAGTTGTCCGTATACCGGCGTTTCTTTATACTCGCCGACCCATGCCGGCGTAGCTCAGTTGGTAGAGCAACTGATTCGTAATCAGTAGGTCCGCAGTTCGAGTCTGCGCGCCGGCACCATAAAAACAGAGATTTACGAGAGCCCGCCGCGAGCGGGCTTTTTGTTTAGACGCTGTGCAGACGCTAGCTGCCCGCTTTGGGCGGTGCCGTCTCCTTCATGGTGTTCGCCTGCTGGCTGCTAAGAGCCCCAGGTTCCCGGGCGTCTGCTTTGCGGTACTTTCTGTGGGCAGCACGAGCGGCAGTGACTAGCTGTTGTTGGATCGGATGTTTGGGTGAGGTAGGTTCTGTCATGACGGGACCTTTGGAACGTCGCGGCGAGTTCTCCCGGAATATTGAGCGACGTGGATCGTCTGTGTTGGGCGTCTTTAGTAATTTAGGTGGACGACGGAGTGTGGGCATCCGGACCCGCAGCTACGGTTGTGTCGGCTCGCGGCAATTGCGGTACGGGGCAGACGGGAGCGTCCGGACTCGACCCGAAACTGCCGCTGGGGCGCCTTTCGCGATAGGCTGCTCCGAACTCAACAGCGGACGGTGACTCCTGTTAATTAGAGCCAAACAGTATGGATACATGCTATTGCGCTCCCAAGGATGTCACTTTCGTCACAACGCCACTCTTTATTAGGCGCCTGCGCTCCTGCACGTCAGTGACCTCGGCCTTAATCTTCCTATAGGTGTCGGGGCTGCGATCCCGGGTCCACAGTTCGATCTGGTGCTGTTGGGCGCAGACCGAAAGGTCCACCAGCAGCGCATCAAATGCGTTGATGGTGTAGTCGATCCAGATGTCTACGCCGTTGCCCACCACATGTACCCGATAACCGATCGAATTGGTGGTACCGATGTAGGCTCGGATTAGTTCGATTCGTTTTACCTGTGACCAGGCTAGTTTCTGCCACGGTCTTCCAAGCATTAGAGCCATGATACCTGCGTCGCTGATTGTGATCGGACGTGTGCGCGCAAACATGCACTTCGAAAGCAACGCAAACATTCCCGAAAAAAACAATCCCGCAGGCACGCCCGCCACCGCCCCGCTGACCCCTTGTATAGCCTCTACCGCACCGAATACGGCTAGTACGAGTCCTACCGCAATCCCTGCCCACCCGAGCCCGTTCCACATAATCGAGAACAACAGCGAGTATTTGTAGACGGTCCCGGCGGCGTGATGGATGTTTCGCGAAACCATGCCACTACCCCGCACACCCTCGCGAGCAACTGATTTGTACTGCATTTTCGCATTTTTCCTTACACGATCTTGAGGGCGAACAAAACTCAGACACGAGCGACTCTAAATAACGGGACACGGTGCATCACGGTTGGGCTCGGGGCCCTGTTGTACAAACCACCGTCGGGGCACCACCGCGGTCCCGGGACGAAGGGGCAGCGCAGCGCGCCGCCTATAGGCACGCAGTCGGCTACCGCA
>CAZNBB010000046.1:0-230 GCA_964571225.1 uncultured Gammaproteobacteria bacterium | reverse complement strand
GTTTGTTCGCCCCGCCGCACCCAACCCCTGGATAGTGCGAATATAGACCGGAAGAGCATATACAGCCGTTGGGTGCGGCGGGGCGAACAAACTGCCTCTCCCTCGACAGCGCTCTGCTTGTTTTCGTTATTTACTCTGTATTTACGATGTGATATGCGGGTTTCGAAAAACCTAACCTGCTATCGCCCAAACGTCAATCCTTGGGAGCGAACTCTACTAATACGGCGGAG
>CAZNBB010000045.1:0-26571 GCA_964571225.1 uncultured Gammaproteobacteria bacterium | reverse complement strand
GTAGTACTCGGTGAAGGCGATGCCTTCGGCGTGCAGCTGCCGCGCCTTCGCCTTGCAGTAACCGCAGGTGGTCAAAGAGTACATGATCACCGCATCGGGATGACGCCCGTAGCTGCCGGCCTGGGGCCCCCGGGGGTGCCCGTACCAGAGGTAGAGGCCGGCCGCGATGATGGCATACAGCAGGTATCTCTTCACGGTCCGCTCCCGGTGCCGGCGCTACAGGGCCTGCACGTAGGCATCCACAGCCGCCGCGACGGTAATCTCCCCGGCCTTCACCGCCTGCAGGTATCGGCGCATCCAGGTCCCCACCAGCATGCGTGACTGCTGCAGCTCCAGGTAGATCAGCCGGGCAAGGGGACCGCCCTGGTCCAGAAAGCCGCTTTCCTCGAAGTCCCGCTCCGCCTGCGCCTTGTCGTAGCTCACCCGCGCGATCTCGGCGTGCCAGCGTCCATCCCGGAAATCGAACCGGCCGTAGGCGGCACGGGGATCTCCGTCCAGGGGTTGCCCCACCGAACCGGTGTTGGCCACCAGGGTGCCATTGAAGAACCGCACCAGAGGCATGTGGGTATGGGAGCCGACGAACAGGTCCCGGGGCTCGCCGAGGCGGGCGGCCAGCAATTCATCGTCGATGTGGGGATAGATACCCTCACGGTTGCCCTGCCGGGAGCCGTGGGTGACGTGGGCCGAACCGCCGTCCGGATCCACCAGATCGACGGAGTCCTCCCAGGCCCGGATTTCTTCCACCGCCTCGCCCAGTTGCTCGGCTGTCCACTGGGCGAACCGGTCCAGGTCGAAGGTCGGGGCGGCGGGGTCCCGGGGCTGGTCGGCGCAGGACAGCACGAAGCTCTCATGATTGCCCTTCAACAGCCGACAGTCGGGCATCTTCGCCTCGATGAGCCGCAGGCACCGCAGGCTGTAGGGGCCCCGGCTCACCAGATCGCCGTTCACGATCACCCGCTCGGGCCCCCAGGCCCGGATGTCATCCAGCACCGACTCCAGGGCGGGGACATTGCCGTGCACGTCGGATAGAACCGCGATTTTCATGGGGTATAGCATCCGTTGGGCGGGAGCCGCGCAGTCCGGCGTCCCGACAGAGTGGCCGGATGCCATTGTACCGCGGAGCCGGGCGCGGGTGTCGGTCCGGCGCCGGGCGGGGCGGGGCGGGCATGGGACGGCGCGGGCGGCGAGCGCTGTCCGCCACGGGCCGCCGGCGGATTGCGGCGGCGACCCGGCTGTCGGCGCCGCCCCCTTCAACCGCCCCGTTCTCAGCCCGCCAGCCAGCGGGCGCAGGCCTCGCCGAGCTCCGCCTGCGCCCGCGTTTCGTAACGTTGTATCTCCTCGGCGCTCAGGACGTCGCGCCACCGCCCATTGGTGCCCTTGTGGATGAAGGCCTCCGCGCCGCCTTCCCAGAAGGCCCCGCCCAGGGGAACCGAGCGCGTGGCATTGCGCTTCATGTAGTCGAAGCTGCAGTGCTCCACGATGGCATCCCAGCGCGCTTCGTCGATGGGAATATCCAGAAAAGCGGCCAGGCGGCGCATTTCACCGGGCATGTCCGCCTTCAACGCCGCGAAGTGCAGCAGGTACACGTTGGGCAGGTCGCGGATCGCCCACCAGGAGCCCACGTTTTCCCAGAAGGGCCAGAAAGGATGTCCGTCCTTTTCCAGCCAGTCATTGAAGTACTGGCGAATGGAGGCCGGCGGCCTCTCGATGGGCGGACCTGCGCGGCCCGGGGTCTCGTTCAGGGCCTGGTACCAGGCCTCGTTGGCCGACGCATGGTGGTTGTACAGGCTCCACACCACATCGCGGCCGTCGCGCCCGATGTAGACATATTTGGCCGATGGCGAAAACACCAGCGCATCCACCGGTAGGTGGGTCTTCAGGAACCGGCGGTGCGTCTGTGCCTCCACCTGGGGCAGCTTCACCTCCTTGGGTGGCACGCGCAAGTCCATCCAAGGCGACATTTCAGCCACTTCCAGGCCCTCCTCGCCATTGAACAGCAGTTGGGCCACGATCTGCTGGAGCCAGGTGGTGCCGGACTTGGCGTATGTGGCGATGACGATGTCGTCGTCACGGAACTTGAAGTCGTTCCAGACCGTGGAATCGAAATGGTGGTTGTGAAGCTCGCGCCGTTTGCGCGGCCACTGCAGAGTATCGCTGGTCATGATTGTTCCCCCCCCATGCCGCCGCCCCGGCGGCCCCATCCATACAGGTTAGTCTCAACTGCCGCGCACGGGATTCCGGCCGGCCCATTGCGGCGCCCCGGGGAACGCGCCCCTTTAGGCGACCCGCTCCACCGATGGTAAGCTCAACCCCCTGCCGGGCATCGGATCCGCCAACCATGCTGGCGAGCGCCTGTTGGGCGTCCGTACGAGCCGTGGATTGCATCCATCCCCACTTACCGGAGAGATCGCGCCCTTGTCGCTCACCGCGTCCATCGTCGCCGCCTACCTCGTGATCGTCACCGTGGCCAGCTTCGTGCAGGCGCTGACGGGCTTCGCGTTGGGGCTGATCGTCATGGGCGCAGCGACCGCACTGGCGTTGACGCCGGTATCGTTCACCGCGGCCGTGATCAGCCTGTTCGGCCTGGCCAACGGACTGTGGGTGCTGCGGACCCATCATCCCCATATCGATCGCCCCATCACCGTTCAGTTGACCAGCGGCATGGTGCCCGGCGTCGTCCTGGGGCTGTACCTGCTGCATCATATCGAGGGCACCGCGCCCGTTATGCTGCGCCACGGGCTGGGTATCTTCCTGGTGGTCGCGGGCGTGGCGCTGATGGCGCGCCCCCATCCTTTCGCGAAACAGAGCCCGCCTTCGTGGGGCGTGCTCGCCGGCGTGGCGGGCGGCGTTTTCGCGGGGCTGTTCAGTGCCCCCGTGCCCTTCGTGTTCTATCTCTATCGCCAGCCCCTGCCGGTGGCCACCATCCGCGCCACCCTGTTGGTGGTGTTCGTCATGGCCACCGGCTGGCGGATCATCTGGCTCACCCTTCAGGGCGGCATGACCGGCCAGATGGTCGTGCTGGGCGCGCTGGCACTGCCGGTCATCGCACTTTCCGCCCACCTAGCGCTGCGCATCTCCCACCGGATTCCCCCTCTGGCCATGCGGCGCCTCGCCTTCGCGCTGCTGATCGCCCTGGGGCTGACGCTGCTGGTGCGCTGACCGGAGCTTTGGCCGCGCCCCCGGCACGGTGGCCATAGGGAACCTCTGCACGGGTCGATCAAGTGGATGATCGCAAAGCGCAGTGGGACGCGGACGCGCCGCTTGCAGACGGCAAATGAGCACTCGGAGCCCCCCGCAACGCCGTGAGTGCCGCCTCAGCGGCGTTTTCAGAGGTTCCCCAGGCGTTCAGGAGCCGTTCAGTTTCCCGCCGTTAGTCTGTACCCATCAGCCAACGCACAGCCCGACGCGGCGGACTGACCCGAACAGCTTACGGTAGGGTTGAACAAGGAGACGGATCATGAACGCCATCAGAACGACCCTGATAGCCCTTTCGCTGACCGGCGCCACATTGGTCGGCGCTCCCATGGCCCACGCGGACCGCTACGTGGTCAACAACTACTACGGCCATTCCCACACCCAGGAACGCTACGGTCGGGATCACCAGTGGCAGCGCGATCACGACCGTGTCCGTCGCTACCGCCACGACGACGACTTCCGCGCCCCGCGCGCGCGTTTTCGTCACCACGAACCGCGCATCCGCGAGCGCATCGTCGTGCGCCGCTACGACTATGCGTACCGTCCCGCACCGGTCTATACGCAGCCGCCGGTGGGGTATCGGTCGGCGACACCGACCGTGGTGGGAGGCATCGTCGGCGGTCTGATCGGTCACCAGATGGGCCAGGGGCGCGGCAAGGATGCGGCCACCATCGCGGGCGTCATACTGGGTGCGTCCATCGGCAACGATGTCGCCCACCAGCGGTAACGTTCGGACGGCAGGGGAGCTTCGGCGCCCCTCTGCCGTCACACGGAAATTGTGTACACGTCCCCGTACGCCGCCTTCTTGCCGTCCTCATAGGGGGCGAGCACCCGCCGGTAAAGCTCGAGTTTCACGCACTCGAGCACGCCCACGACCTCGTTGAAGTCCCCATAGCGCGGCGGACTGTGCTGCGCCAGGTAACGATCGACCAGCCGCGAAATCACGTAGTTCAACTCACCCGCGGTGGCCGGTGCCGCGCCGGTGTCGAGACGCTCGCGGTCGGCCGGTTTCACATAAGGCATGTTCGCACTCCTTTACCCGTCCCGGGAAAACAATCCGCGTCTACCATAGCAGGCCGTTCGGCGGCGAGGGGGAGCAACGACCGGGGTGGCGGGTGCGAAAGAGGGGGGAATGCCGCCGGCACTGGAATACGGCGCGCCGTCACGGGATTGATCCGGCCGGAGCGGTGTTGCACCGCCCCGACCGGCGACAGGTCAGCGGATCAGGCGGAAACCCAGACGTACACAGCCATCAACCAACCGACTATTCCGATGATCACCAGTGGCCAAGGAACCATGTCTCTCTCCTCTTCGCAGTACGCAAACAAGTGTTGTCTTCGGAATCAGAACGGACCCTGATGCCCGTGGGGCATGGACCACAACAGCGCCGGTATCGCAAAGGTGTACAGGGACGCGAAGCTCACCGTCCAACCGAGCAGGCGCTCGTTCAACTTGCCCTGCATGAACAGGCCGGCAAAGTTCATGGCAACGAACCACACGAACATGATCGAGAAGTGGTACACCCATGTGCCGCCGGTGGGAGCGGCCTTGGTCAGGAAGTAGTAGGCGTACGCGCCGGTGAGCCAGGCAATCAGAATAGCCACCGCCCCCAGTTGCTTCTTCGATTCGACCTTGAATATCTGGGTGACCCCCAGGGCGATGAAGAAGAATGCGTACATGCCGGCCAGACCGGTGACGATGTTGGTCAACGGGCCGATTCCCTGCTCTACCATCATGCCGATCAGAAACGGCCACCACATGACACCGGCGACCAGCGTGATGATGCCCACGCCCACTTCGTTCGCCTTCCTGCGCTCCGGGTCCAGGTGCATGACGCCATTGGCGAGCAAGGCAAACGCGCCGATGTACATGATGGGTGCGATCCACTTGCCGATCGACAGGGCCTTGTGGGGCTGCAGTTCCTTGGCGATGGTGGCCAGGTCGTTGGCCACGGCGGCTGAACCCGCCGCGCCCTGCTGCGCCATCACCGCCGCATCCGCCGTGTGCGTCATGAGCAGCATTGTCGCCACACCCGTTGCCGCAGCGGCTACGACTTTGGCAGACGCACCGAACTTCGTCGCTGTAGCGTCTTCGTTGTGCATCGTTGAGGACCTCCTAACGGTGGGTATTAGATCGATTAATTGGCTCATCATTATTGGGTCGATCGAAGCGGAGTTTAGGTAGCGCTAGGCGGGTTGTATGTAGCGAATGTCACATTAAATCAATGACTAACAAAACACGACGGACAATTTACGAAACAACGACAAACGCGGTTTATGATTAACGCAACGCTCATGTTGAGGCGACGAACCGACGTGGTGCTACGGGGGTCACGGAGTGAATATAACGATCTATTGACGATGTGCGCGTCGCCACACGGGCGACAGGCGGACCCACCCACCCAAGCAGAGGCGGTCGCGCTCCACGAACAGGCGCCGTGATTGAGCTTCAGTGGGCAAAAGGCCGACGGCCGGTCGACACCCGCCCCGCTGTGGCTCGCCCACGCCGGTTCGGCGATGCCGGTCAGCCGTTGTGCGGCTCCAGGGGCAGGGTGATATCCACGCACAGCCCCCCGCCGGGGCGCAGTCGCGCGGCGATGGTGCCGCCATGGACTTCGATGGCACGCCGTGCGATCGCCAGACCCAGACCGTAGCCTCGGCCGTCGTCGCCCCCGTCGGCGCGCACGAACGGATCGAACAGGGCATCCAGGTAGCTTTCGGGCACCCCCGGACCCCGGTCGCAGATGCTGACATGCACCTTCCCCTGGGCGGCTCCCATGGTGACTTCCACGGTGGAATCTTCGACGGTGTGACGAACGCCGTTTCGCAGCACATTCTCGAGCGCCCGATGCAGCAGCTCACCGCGGGCCCGCACCACCGCCTCGCCGTCCACGGACAAGGCCACCCGGCGGCCGCGGGCCCGGGCCTCGAAATCGGCATCGGCAACGATTTCGTCCAGCAGCTCGGCGAGCTCCACGTAGTCTTCCGGGCCACGGTCCACGCCCGCTTCCAGACGCGACAACGTCAACACCTGGCCCACCAGTGCATCCAGTCGGCCGGCCTCACGCTCGATACGGTCCAGCGCCTTGGGGGTTTCCGCGGGCTGCTGACGGGCCAGCTCCACCGCCACCCGCAGGCGCGCCAGCGGCGAGCGCAGCTCATGGGAGACGTCGCTCAGCAGACGCTTCTGGGCCGCCACCAAGGCCTCCAGCCGTTCCGCCATGCGATCGAAGTCGTGGCCCAGATCCGCGATCTCGTCCCGACGCCGTCCCAGGGCCGGCGTCACCCGCGCACCCAGATCGCCGGCGGCCAGCTTGCGGGTGGCCACCCCCAGGTGGCGCAGGGGTCCGGTCAGATACCAGGCCAGCCCGGCGCTGAACAGCAGGCTGGCCACCAGCCCCAGGATCAGGCGCAGGAACGGCGGACCATGGTGCAGCGACGGGCCGCGCAACCCGGGCACACGGATACGGAACAGCACATACTGCTGTCCGTCCGGGGCGCGCACGCGCCGCAGACCGGGGCGGCGGTCGCTGTCTCCCAGTCGGGCGCGGGCCTGGGCCAGCGCCGCGGCGGGCACCGGCCGCCCCAGCAGGTCCTTGCCGTCGCCATCCACCACCATCACCGCAAACCGATGCCTGCCGTTCCACTGTTCCAGCAGGGCGCGGGTGGGCGCCTCCCCGCCCACCTTCAGGACGGAGGCCACTCCCGCCACACTGGCCTCGGCACGGGGGCCTTCGGCGAGCCCCGACGCTTCGCGGAAACGTTCCTGCTGATACAGCTGCACCGCCAGGCCCACCGCCAGCCCGGTCAGCAGCAGCGTCAACCAGAATCCGAGAAAGATCTTCCAGAACAGTCGGCCCACGGGCGTTACTCGGTGATCAGCTGATAACCCACGCCGCGCACGGTCTGGATGGGCGAACGCCCGTCCGGCCCGGCACCCAGCTTCCTGCGCAGTTTGCTGACATGCATATCGATACTGCGGTCGTAGCGGGCCAGTTGCCGCCCCAGAGCCTGCTCGGAGAGCTCCGCCTTGGTGACCACCCGGCCCGCCTCGCGCACCAGCACTTCAAGCAGGTTGTACTCGGTGCTGGTGAGATCCAGCGGCTCGCCCTGCCAGTCCGCTGTGCGGCTGGCGGGACGCAGCGAGACGCCGCCGGCCTGGAGGGATCCGTCGCCGCCTCCGTCGCCATGTTCAGCGCTGGTGCGGCGCAGGATGGCCCGCAGCCGCGCCACCAGCTCGCGGGGGTTGCAGGGTTTGGGGAGATAGTCGTCGGCGCCCATCTCCAGGCCCACGATGCGGTCCACCTCGTCGCCCTTGGCAGTGAGCATGAGCACCGGCACCGACGAAGTCTGACGTATGCGCCGCAGGGCCTCGAAGCCGTTGAGGCGCGGCAGCATGACGTCCAGCACCACCACGTCGTAGCCACCCTGGGACGCCCGTGCGGCCCCGGCTTCGCCGTCGTGGGCGGTGTCCACGGCAAAGCCTTCCACGGTGAGATACTCCGCGAGCATCTCGCAAAGCTCCAGATCATCGTCCACCAACAGCACGCGCGTCATGACCGGTCGGCCGCTCAGTCCTTACCTGGGTTCCTTTCCATAGTGCCACAGCCCGCCGGGGGCGGGCGCCCATTTACACCTCGTTACAAAGCTTTACACGTCCGCCACCCAAGCTTGCACGCGCCCGCCCCATACTTGCTCGCAAGGCTGGCGGCCGGCGCCGTCACCGAGTTGGAGCAGCATCGACCGGATTCAAATCCCGAGGAGCAGTCACCATGAAGAAACGCAACGCCATCATCGGCTCAGTTCTGGCCGCCACCGTCCTGGCCGCCACCGCGGCGGGCACCGCCAGCGCTTTTCCAGGCGGCCACTGCGACCACGGCGGCCACCGCCATGGCGCCATGACCTTCAACGGCGGCCCCATGGGCGGCTCCGGCCATCACATGATGCGCCTGATGGAGAAGCTGGACCTCACCAAGGCCCAGCGTGATCAGATCTGGAAAATCGTCGACGCCCAGCGGGGCGAGGCCCGGCAGAAGATGTTCGCCCTGATGGACAACCGCAAGGCCTTGCGGGCGGCGACGACGGGCGGTCAGTACGACGCTCAGAAGGTGCGGGAACTGGCCGACAATCAGGGCAAGCTGATGGCGGACCTGATGGTGATGCGGGCCGATACCAAGCACCGCATCCGCGCGGTACTCACCCCCGAGCAGCAGAGCCGCCTTGACCAGATGCGCGGCCACCACCGCCACGGCTGGGGCGGTCAGCGCTGACGACGCGCGCAGGGGCGGTGCGGATACGGCCCCTGCGCCGCTCTTCATTCAGCCCCCCGGCAACCGGACGGCAGGCCGTCGGCGTTGGGTCGATGCTCGTAAGACACCGGCCGGTCGACGAATTCGTTGGCATTGGCCAGGCAACTGTCGTATTCTTTGCGAGACTGCAGATTGTGGCAGTGGCGCGTTATGGTCGTTCCTTTCGGACTACCTGTTGGACACCCCTTATCACAGCCTGCATGAAACCCGATTGTGTCTTTAATTTTTTGAAACAGGTGTATTCAATGGCTACAGGTACTGTGAAGTGGTTCAACGAGTCCAAGGGCTTCGGCTTCATCGCCCCGGACAACGGCGGTGATGATGTATTCGTCCACTTCAGCGCGATCCAGGCCAGCGGCTTCAAGACGCTGACCGAGGGACAGAAGGTGAGCTTCGACGTCCAGCAGGGCCCCAAGGGCGCCCAGGCTGCCAACGTCGTCCCCGCCTGACCGGAACGGCAGTTCGTCTGGGAAACACGAGCCCCGCCTTTACGGCGGGGCTTTTCGTTTGCGATCCCACCCGCTCCCCTGTCGGGCGGGGCCGTTGTCGCGCTGAACGCTTTCACCCACCGCCGTGGCTGCGCAGCAATCGGTCCAACTGATTGGCGAACGTCTTCCGATCCCCCTGATCGAGCGGCGCCGGACCGCCGGTGTTCACGCCGCTGGCCCGCAGGGTATCCATGAAGTCCCGCATGGTCAGGCGCTCGCGGATGTTGTCGGGCGTGTAGAGCTCGCCCCTGGGGTTGAGGGCGTGACCGCCTCTTTCGATCACATCGGCAGCCAGCGGAATGTCCGCGGTGATGACCAGATCGCCGCGCTGCACCAGTTCGGCGATACGGCGGTCCGCCTCATCGAAACCGGCGGCCACCTGCATGGTCTTGATGTACGGCGACGGAGGCACCCGCACAGGCTGATTGGCCACCAACGTCAGCGGCATTTCCATGCGCACCGCGGCGCGGAAAAGAATGTCCTTGATGACGTTGGGACAGGCGTCTGCGTCGACCCATATCTGCATTGCACTATCTCCAAAACCCCCCGCCAACGGGATCGGCCGGTCGAGGGGTGAGCCCGGCCGGAAAGAAGCCGGCGCGGCGAAGCGACCTACTCCGCAGTCCGTGTTCTGGCTTACACTACCCGCTACTCGCCGCCAGTTGTGTGCCATGAAGAAACTGCTGCTGACCGCCCTGCTGCTGGCAACCGCCGTCCTGCTGATCGTGCGCCTGTATCCCGGAGACAGGGAGCCCCATTTCGAGCATGTGCAGGGGCTGCCGTGGCAGATCCAGACCATGCCGGATGGCAGCTCGAAGGTATTCGGGCTGACTTTCGGGAAAAGCACGCTCGGCGATGCCCTGGCCCGCTTCGGCACGGACGACATGAAGCTGGCGATTATCGCCGATCCGGGCGAACAGGGCACCCTGGAGATGTACTACAGCCACCTGACCGCCGGCGTCATCACCGGCAAGATGGTCATCGGCACGGCGCTGGACCCCAAGACGGTAGAGGGAATGGAGCAACGGGCGGCGCACAGCAAGTTCCTGGGCACCGGAGCTCGCCAGTTCATACTCAGCCCGGCGGACATCCAGGCGGCCTACCAGGCGCCCATCGCCACCATCACCTTCATCCCTTCGGCCAAATTCGACGAGAAGACGGCGCTGCGCCTGTTCGGTACGCCGGCACAACGCATCCGCACCGCACCCCATGTCCAGCATCTGCTGTACCCGGAAAAAGGCGTGGACATCATCCTCAACAGCCAGGGCAAGAACGTCCTTCAGTACGTCGCGCCCAGGCAGTTCGAGCGCTTGCGAAAGCCGCTGCTGAAGGCAGTTCAGTCCAAAACCGGGTGATCCGGGAAACCGGCACAGGCACGGCCGGGGCTCAGGCCCGGTCAATGTCCGCCTTCACGCAGCGCAGCACCTCGTAACCGTAGGCACCGCCCAGGGCCTCGTGCACCGGCTTGAGCCGATTGTCGCTGCCGTGGTGCTCGAACGCGAACCGGATGGCGGCCAGGGCCTGGTCGTCGAGCCCCACCACTTCCCGCAAGTCCGCCTCCCCGCGCCCGATGGCCTCCACCAGGTGGCCATACACGGTCGCCGGCCGCAGACCCCGACGCCGGGCAATGGCATCCACCCCCATACCCAGCCGGAACAGCTGCAGGCTTTCTTCCGCCGTCGGCGTGCGGGGATGGTCCTCACTGTGCTCCCTGATCACATCCAGGAAGTCTTCCCCATAGGCCGCCAGTTTGCGCTCGCCCACGCCGGACAGGCCGGCGAGCTGCTCCAGGGTCGCCGGCCGGTGCTCGACCATTTCCATCAGGGTGGCATCGTGAAAGATGACGTAGGCCGGCACCCCCTGCTCCTGGGCCAGGGCCTGGCGACGCGCCCGCAGCGCGTCCCACAGCGCCTGGTCGGCCGCGCCCACGGCACGCTTGCCGGCCCGTTCCCGGCGAGCCGCCCGGGGGGCTTTCACCACCTGGCGCAGGGTGAGACGTTCCTCGCCCCGCAGCACCGGCCGGCTGGCCTCGGTCAACCGCAGGCCGCCGTGCCCCTCCAGATCCACCGCCAACAGGCCGCGGGCGATGAGCTGGCGAAACAGGTTGCGCCAGCCGGCGTTGTCCAGCTCCGTGCCGATGCCGTAGGTGCTCAGCCGATCATGTCCCATGCGCAGCAGCCGCTCGTTGCGACTGCCCAACAGCACCTCGATCAGATAGTTCACTCCGAACCGCTGTCCGGTGCGGTGCACGCAGGACAGCGCCTTCTGGGCCGCCACCGTGGCGTCCCAGGTCTGCGGCGGCTCCAGACAGGTGTCGCAATTGCCGCAGGGCTCGTCCAACCGGTCGCCGAAGTAGCGCAGCAGCGCCTGGCGCCGGCAGCTGGTGAGCTCGCAGAAACCCAGCATGGATTCCAGCTTGTGGCGCTCGACGCGCTTGTGGGCCTCGCCGGCCTCCGAGCTCTCCTGCATCTGGCGCAGGGTGATGACGTCCTGCAGGCCATAGACCATCCAGGCATCGGCGGGCAACCCGTCGCGGCCCGCGCGGCCGGTTTCCTGGTAGTAGGCCTCCAGGCTGCGGGGCAGGTTCAGGTGCGCCACGAAACGCACGTCCGGTTTGTCGATCCCCATGCCGAAGGCGATGGTGGCGACGATGACCACCCCTTCTTCGCGCAGGAAGCGCTCCTGATTGCGTCGGCGTTCCTCGCCGCTCATGCCGGCATGGTAGGGCAGCGCCACCAGCCCCTTGGCGCTCAACCAGGCGGCGGTCTCGTCCACCCGCTTGCGGGACAGGCAGTAGACGATGCCTGCGTCGCCCTCGTGCTCGGCCCGGATGAAGCGCAGCAGCCGGTCCCGGGCATTGCCCGCGTTCTCGGCGATGCGATAGCGGATGTTGGGGCGGTCGAAGCCGCTGACGAACTGGCGGGCCTGCTCCAGACCGAGCCGGGCGACGATCTCCCGGCGCGTGGGGGCATCGGCGGTGGCGGTCAGCGCGACTCGCGGCACCCGGGGAAAGCGCTCGTGCAGCGCCGACAGCTGCATGTATTCGGGGCGGAAGTCGTGGCCCCACTGGGAAACGCAGTGGGCCTCGTCGATGGCGAACAGCGCCAGCGGTGCGCGGGCCAGCAGCTCCAGGGTACGGTCCGTCATCAACCGTTCCGGCGCCACATAGAGCAGGTCCAGCCCGCCGTCCAACAGCGCCGCCTCCACTTCCCTGGCCTCGGACGCGCTCAGGGAGGAATTGAGGTAGGCCGCCCGCACGCCGTTCTGGCGCAGGGCGTCCACCTGATCCTGCATGAGAGCGATCAGCGGCGAGATCACGATGCCGGTGCCGGGCCGCACCAGCGCAGGGATCTGGTAGCACAGGGATTTGCCGCCGCCGGTGGGCATGAGCACCAGTGCGTCGCCGCCACCGATCAGGTGATCGACGATATCTGCCTGGTGAGGGCGGAAGCTGGCGTAGCCGAACACGCTCGCCAGTATGGCGCGCGCCTGACTCTCTCCGGGGGCTGTCTGATCCATAGGAAACGGTGCTGTCGACTGAAACGGTGCGGCGCATCCCTGCCGCACGGACGAAATCCTACCAGCCCGCCGTACCGGTTTCGAGGTCCCGGCGAAGAGCCGGCTGCGGCGGGAGGTTTGTGCAAAAGAAAACGCTGGCGCTTCGCCAAGCAATGGCGTATTCTCTCAGCACTGCAGCTTGTGGCAGTGGTCAGTTTTGGTCGATCCCTTCCGGTTTCCCTCCCGAACACACCTTCACACAACCTGCATAACACCCATTATTGTTAATAGTTTTGTTTGAATAAGGTACATCCAATGGCAACTGGTACTGTGAAGTGGTTCAACGAGTCCAAGGGTTTCGGTTTTATTTCCCCGGAGGACGGCACCGATGACGTTTTCGTTCATTTCAGTGCAATCCAGGGTGGCGGCTTCAAGACGCTAGCCGAAGGCCAGAAGGTCGACTTCAGTGTGGAACGGGGCCCGAAGGGCCTGCAGGCCGCCAACGTGGTCCCCGCCTGACGGACACCACGGCACAAGCCTGAACAAGAGAACCCCGCCTCGGCGGGGTTCTTTTATTTCTACGGTTGGATCTGCCTGCTAGTGGTCCATGCGCCAATCCGGCCCGCATCCCGGGCCTGACAGAGGCCCTCAGTCAGGACCCCTCTCCGAATTGGTAGGACAGCGCCACCGACGTATAGGTGTCGGTCTTGGCCAGCCCGGTCGGTACCGTGGTGTTGTGGTCCACGGTATAGGAAAGCTGCACACCCAGATTGCCGTTGATGGCCACCCGCAGGCCGGTCACCGACTCCAGGAAGGTATTGGTTCGACCGCTCTGCATACTCAGGCTCTGTTTGAACCGGCTGGTCTTGCTGATCCTGTACTCGTAATCCAAGCCCAGCTGGCCGATGACATCGCTGTGGCGGGCCAGGCTCGGCTTCTGTTCCTGGGTCTGGCTGAAACCGGCGCCGATTTCGGCGTCCAGGTGCTGGCTCTTGCTGTCCAGCAGCCGGCGCCCATAGCCGACGGTTTCGGAAATATTCTGGCGGATACCGGCGAACAGGTCCTTGATGTACTGGATCTGACCGAAGACATAGTTATGGGGACTGAAGTCGTACTCGCTCTTGCCGCTGCCGGTGTAGCGCTCGGCCGTCGTCTGACCGGACTTGGAGGAGGAAATGGCCCCGAGCTTCAGCTTGTGGGTCCAGGGTCCCGTCTTGTACTTGAGCCGCAGCTTGGTATCGAGATTCGAGGTGCGACTGTTGCCCGAGCTGGCCGCATAGCCGAGATCGGCACCACCGGAAAGATGCGCCGCCTGTACCGGTGCACCTGTCATCACTAGGGTCAGGCCGACAATCCAAGCAGGAAAAGCCTTACGATCGAGCAGCATCCCGTCTCCAATTGTTTAGTTTTTCGAACGTTCAGGAAAATCGTCGGCATCCGAGGCCCGCAACCCGCCCCGCGGGGCACGGAGCAAGCCGTGGCGGCATTCGTCACCTGCCGCCACGAAATCGGGACCCCACACTGAAGAAACAACCCGATCCGGATCCGGATCGGAATGCGGTCTGCCGCTGGAGGGCCGAGACCGGGTCAGGTCAGCAGACCGACCCGGCCACGCCAGCGGTCACTTGCCCGCTTTGCCCTGCGCCATGCCGCCTGCTCCCATGGCCGCGCGATGCATCTGCATCAGCTGCCGACGCTTTTCGTTGACCTGGCGAAGAAGATCGTTGGTCTTGGGATCCTCTTTCTGCATGGCCGTCACCACCGCGTTGGACAGATTGGCCCGGGCCTTCTGCAGCTTGGGACTCTTCATCGCTTCGGCACGAGCCTGCTGGAAGGCGGTCAGCTTCTGCTCGAACTGCCTGGTGAGCTTCTGACGGTCGGCGTCCGAAGTGGACTTGCTGCGCAGCTTGCCCTCCAGGTTGCGCAGGTCGGTCATGTCCTTTTTGGGGTCATGACCGTGGCGTTTCATTTCCTGGGTCATCATGGCCATGAAATGCTTCTGCTTCTTCAGCAGTTCGGGATGGTCCTTCAGGGTCTTGCTCTGGATGTGGGCCAGTTGCTGCTCGGCCCGCATCAACTCCATGCGGGCCTGTTCGAACTTGGCCTGTTGTGAAGACTGGGTCATGCCGTTGGACATGCCGCCCATGTGTGCCGGAGGTGTCGCCGCCTGCACCGGACCGACCGTGGCCAGGCCCATGGCCACCGCCGCCGCGGCCACTCCACGCATCAGCGCGGTGGCTCGAAAGCTCTTACTTTTCAACGAAAAATTGATCATATCGGAACGCTAGCTCCCTGTTGGATTGGATCATGGTGTCGAGGCGCATGGTCGCGCGCGCTCCAGACCATCGGCGTTGGACCGACTGGCAGGGTAACAGCAGCGGCGGGACCATTGTCAAATCCACCAACGATAGCCGCGACCGCTTCATGGATAAGGGGACTGTCGATGCGATCGGGATCAGCCCGATGCGCGGGGCTTCTCGCACTGGCACGGATTCGCCCGCTGCTCGTGGCGCCGCGGCTATTCCTGCGGGCAATTCGCCGGCACCGCGGCCGGCCGGTCGGTCAGCCAGTACAGCAAAGCGGCCACCGCCAGGGCGATGCCCAGACCCGCCACACCCGTCCAGCCGGCGCGGCCGAAGGCAAACGCCGCGCCCGCCGAGCCGGCGGCGCCGCCGGCGAAGTAGCAGGTCATATACGCAGTGGTCAGCCGGCTGCGGGCCTCGGGTCGCAGCTGGTAGATGGCGCTCTGGTTGAGGATCTGGGTGCCCTGCACGCCGATGTCCAGCAGCACCACGCCGCCGATGATGGCGGCAACCGAGTCGCCCCGCAGCCCCATCAGGACGAAAGAGACCAGAATGAGCGCCAGGAAAGCGCCGGTGGCCCGATGGGTCAAACCCTTGTCATGGAGATGGCCGGCGAAGGAGGCGCATACGGCGCCGGCCACGCCGAACAGGCCGAACCCTCCTATGATGCTGTCACCGTAGTCGTAGGGCGGACGGGCCAGCAGAAACGGCAGGGACGTCCACAGGGCGCTGAACATGGCGAAGATCAGCACGCCATAGACGATACGCCGCCGCAGCACCGCCTCCTCGCGCATCAGTTGCAGCACCGACTTCAGCAGTCCGGTGTAGGAAACCGACTCCTGGGAATGGTCCCGGGGCAGCACCCTGGCCAGCACCGCCGCCTGCACCAGCATCATGGCGGCCGCCAGCCAGAACACGCTGCGCCAACCCAGCGCGTCGGCGATAACCCCCGACACCGTCCGCGCCAGCAGAATACCCAGCAACAGGCCGCTCATCACCCGTCCCACCACCCGCCCGCGCAGATGGTCCGGTGCGAGGTGGGCAGCATAGGGCACCAGCACCTGGGCCACCACGGCCGTCAGGCCCACCGCCAGAGATGCCGCCACGAACAGGCTGATGTCGGGCGCCATGGCCGCAAAGGCCAGCGCGACGCTCGAGCACAGAGTGACCGTCACCACCAGTCGCCGGCGCTCCAGCAGGTCCCCGAGGGGCACCACCAGCATCAGCCCGACCGCGTAACCCACCTGGGTCACGGTGACGATCAGACCGGCGGTATGGGTGGCCACGCCGAAAGCCCGGCCCAGGGTATCCAGCAGGGGCTGGGCGTAGTAGATGTTGGCCACCGCGATGCCGGTGGCGATCGCCATGATCAGCACCAGCGCGCCGCTGAGGGGCCGCGCGCCGGCTTCCGGCTCCGGGTCGGGACGGTTGTGGTCCGGCGATGGGGTCAACACGAAGTCCTGTGAACGCTGTCGGGGCGAAGCGGGAGCACGAGGGTAGAGAAGGCGGGCGGACACCGCAAGACCCGCCCAAGCGGGCGGCCGGACAGCCGGTACGCCCCAGCGCCAGCGGCCGTTACGGCCACAAGCCCAGTTCCTGGGTAACCCGCGCCAGCCGTTCGATGGCCACCACCAGCGCGGCCGTGCGCAGGTCCACCGGCGGCGGATCGGACTCGGTGCCTGCATCGGCCTGCTCCGACTCTGGCGGCGTCTCGAAAAGCAGGTGCCAACGGGCCAGCGTGGCGTCCACCGCGCGATGCATCTTGGTCTTGAGCTTGGCGTTCACTTCGGCCAAGTCCCATTGCTCGTTTTCGTTGTTCTGGACCCATTCGAAATAGCTGACCGTGACGCCGCCCGCATTGGCCAGGATGTCCGGCAGCACCACGACATCGCGTCGCCCCAGCGCATCGTCCGCCGCCGGCGTCACCGGACCGTTGGCCGCCTCCACCACCAGACGGGCCTGCACGCGCTCCGCGTTGCCGGCATGAATCTGGTTGGCCACCGCGGCAGGAATGAGAATGTCACAGTCCAGCTCCAGCAGGGCCTCGTTGGTGACACTCAGGGTCTCCGGCAGCCCCACCACGGTACCGTGGGCCTGCTTGTGGGCGCGGGCGCCAGCCAGATCGATGCCCTGCGGGCTGTAGATGCCCCCGGCGGAGTCGCTCACCGCCACCACCACGGCGCCGGCTTCCTGAAACAACCGTGCCGCCACCGCGCCCACGTCGCCGAACCCCTGAATGGCCACCGTAGCGCCCTGGGTGGACTCCAGACCGGGCACCAGGCCGGTGGCCAGCAGGCGCTGGGTGGCGTACAGCACCCCGAGGGCGGTGGCCTCGTGCCGGCCCGCCGAGCCCCCCAGGTCCAGGGGCTTGCCGGTCACCACCGGACGGTTGTTGCGCCCCGGGTGCAGGGTGTCGTAGGTGTCGTAGATCCACGCCATGGTCTGTTCGTCGGTATACAGATCCGGCGCGGGGATGTCGGTGTGAGGGCCGATGTTGTCCCCCAGTTCGGTGATGAAACGACGGGTCATGCGCGCCACTTCCTGGGCACTCATGTGCTTGGTGTCGCACGCTACGCCGCCCTTGGCGCCGCCGAAGGGCACGTCGATGAGCGCGCACTTCCAGGTCATCAGTGCCGCCAGAAAGCGCACCTCCTCCACCGTCACTTCCGGGTGGTAGCGGATGCCGCCCTTGCCCGGACCGAGCACGCGGTTGTGTACCACGCGATGGGCCTCGAAGCTGCGCACCGATCCATCGTCCATGCGCACCGGGAAGCAGACGGTGATGGTCCGCCGGGGCGCGCGGAAGAAACCGAACAGCTCGCGGGTGGGCGCGTCCAGGTATCCCATCGCCTGCTGCAGGCGCAGTTCGCTGACATGCCGGGGCTCGAGATCTTCCCCTGCAGCTTCCCCGCTCGATCCGGTCGTCGGTTCGGAATCGGCCATGCCGTGTCCTTGTAACAGGTTGGGACGGAATGCGCCTCGGGACCGCAGGCTCAGCTGCGCGCAAAGCGCCCGGCAAGCGCTCTCCGACCATACCGGAACCGGGCCGCGGCTCCAAACCCCGGATCTGTTGACCGTGCCGGACCCGTCGCGGCCGGGGCGCCGTCGCCCCGTGTTGAGAGCCGGGTACGCCGTACCCGCCATCGCTCGCAGAACGACGCCAGGGGCCGTGCGGTTGCCGAGTGACTACACTGGGATATAACGTGCTTTTGCCACTGGCCCAGGGAGCGCCAATCCATGAAGACAGCCACATTCCGCATCCGCACACTGCTGACCAGGACCTTGTTCGCACTGGCTCTGGTCGCCGCCACCGGCGCCACGGCCCCGGCCTGGGGCGCCACCGCCAAGGAGATCAACACCCGCGTCGACGCCGCGCTCAAACAGTTCAAGAGTCAGGTCAACGGCGCCGACGAATTCCTGAAATCCGCCAAAGGCGTGCTGGTGTTTCCCGGGGTGATCAAGGCCGGATTCGGAATCGGCGGCGAGTACGGGGAAGGGGCCCTGCGGATCCACGGCAAGAGCGTCGCCTACTACAGCATCGCCTCGGCGTCCATCGGCTTTCAGTTCGGCGCCCAGAAGAAGGACATCATCATGGTCTTTCTCCAGCAGAAGGCGCTGGACAACTTCCGTCACAGCTCCGGCTGGAAGGTAGGCGTAGACGGCTCGGTGGCACTGGTGAACGTGGGCGCAGGCACGTCCCTGGACACCATGAAGCTGGACCAACCCATCGTGGGCTTCGTGGTGGGCCAGAAGGGGCTCATGTACAACCTCACTCTGGAAGGCTCCAAGATCACCAAGCTCGACCGGTGACCCCGTGCCCCGCCCGGGTGGCCAAGGGCCAAAGCGTCCACGCGCCGACGCGGACGCGGCCTGGCACCGCTACGGGTTCAGGGATCGGGGAAGAACCGGGCGATGGCAGTCAGAGCACCGTCGTCAGGCCGAGCAACCACTTCGGCCAGGGGGTCCCGCTCACGCCGAGGGCGATCAGGGCTGCCGTACAGACGACCGCCAGCACAAACACCGTCATGCCGACGCGCTGGCCTCTGGAATAGGTTGATGGGTAGGGGTTCATGGCAGATCCATGGTCGAGGGCTTGCCGGAGCGGCGCGCCGGCCGGTGCGCGGAAGGCGCCCGTACCCCCTATGACAGCCGCGACCGGCTCCGTGTTCCATCGGAGCCCGGCGGCCCGTTGAATCGTTCGCCGACCTCTCGGGCACGGCGGCTTTGCTGCCGGCAACCCTTCGCCCGTCAGCGCTCCCGCGGATCGTCACTCGGCGCGCAGCACGGCGGTGACCGCAGGAATTCGGTCAGTTGCTCGGCGGGCCCCGGGCGGCAGTACAGATAACCCTGGCCCTCGTCGCAACCCAACCGCGTGAGCAGCCGCGCCTGCGCGTCGCGCTCCACCCCTTCGGCGGTCACTCTGAGCTTTAGGCTGCGCGCAAGGCCGACGATGGCCTCCACGATCAACGCGCTGTCCTGGTCCCGGTCGCAGTCCCTGATGAAGTCGCGATCGATCTTGAGCAGGTCGATGGGAAACCGCTTCAGGTAGCTGAGCGAAGAATAGCCGGTCCCGAAGTCGTCCAGCGCAATACGCACACCCATGTCCTTGAGGGCCTGCAGGCTGCCCATCACCGCCTCGGTCTGGGAAATCAGCACCCCCTCGGTGATCTCGATTTCCAGACGCTGGGGTGGAATGCCGTTGGCCTGCAATGCCGCCCGCACCAGTTCCGGCAGGGAGTGATCGTCGAACTGACACGCCGAAATATTCACGGACACGGCGATGTCTATGCCGCGGGCCAGCCATTGGCGAAGCTGACGGCACGCCTCCCACAGCACCCAGCCTCCGACTTCGTGGATGGTCCCGTTGTGCTCCATGACAGGAATGAACTCATCGGGCGCCACCGTACCGAACCGGGGATGGTTCCAGCGCAGCAACGCCTCGGCACCGACCACGCTCCGGTCGGCAAGCGCGAGGCGGGGCTGGAAGTGCACCTGCAGCTGGTTCTCGGCGAGGGCGATCTTGGCGGCGCTGTCCAGCAGCATTAGCCGCATCTGCCGCCGGGCCAGAGCGGCAGTGTAGAACGCGTAGCCGTTTCTGCCCTGCTTCTTGGCTTCGTACATGGCGGTATCGGCCTGCCTCACCAACGCATAGATGTCGTCGTCGTCATGGAAGGGAAACAGAGCGATTCCGAGGCTTGGGGTGGTGCGAACGGTGGAATTGTCGATCTCGAGCGGGCGGGCGATGGAACGGATGATCTTGGCGGCCATTTTCTCCACACTGCAGACCGACCTGAAGTTCGTGGCGATCACCGTGAACTCGTCGCCGCCAAGGCGCGCCACCGTATCCGACTGGCGCACTGCGCTGCGCAGGCGCCTGCCCACTTCCTGGATCAACCGATCCCCGACACTGTGGCCCATGGTGTCGTTGATGCTCTTGAACCCGTCCAGGTCGAGAAAGATGACTGCACCGAGAGTCTCGTTGCGCTTGGCGTTTTCCAACGCCATGTCCAGACGATCCAGGAAGCGCGCCCGATTGGGCAGCCCCGTCAGCGGGTCGTGGGTCGCCAGGTGAGTCAGTCTGCGCTCGGTCTTCTTGCGTTCGGTGATGTCCTGCACGTTGGCGAGGAACACCGGCGGCACTTCGCTGTGGGAGAGCTGCAGACGCACTTCCACCGGGTAGCTGGACCCATCCTTGCGGCAGTGGACGGACTCGAAGATCAACCGATTCCGGCGCCCGTCCAACAGGGGAGCGGCAAGCTTGCGGAACCGGCCGTCGGTCAGCCGGGGCCAGATCTGCGTCATCTTGAGCTCCAGCAGCTCCCGGCTCGAATAGCCCAGATTGTTCAGGGCGCCCTGGTTCGCCTGCAGCAGATCCAACGATTCTGCGTCGAAGACGTAGATTTCGTCCCACGAATGGTCCATGAGACGGCCGAAGCGGGATTCGGCCTGCTCCAACTGCTTGCGCTCGCGAAGATCGCGCGCCACCGACAGAACGTAGTCCTCGCCGTCGATGCGAACGAGTTTGGCGACCACCTCCACGGGAATCTGGGTGCCGTCCCTGGCCACGTGAATGGCCTCGAACACCGTCTGCCGCTCGCGCCGGATCCGCGGGCCTACCGAGCGGGTATGGGCGAGATTGGCCGCCGGGTTCAGGGTGCGGGCGTTCATCTGCAGCAATTCGTCGCGCCGGTAGCCCAGCCGGGCGCAGGCCACGTCGTTGACCTGCACGAAATCCCCATGGACGCCGTCTTCGTTCAAAGGCGCGAGAAACACGGCATCGCTGATGCTGTTGAACAGAATCTCGAATCGGTGGGTCTCGTCCGCCAGGTGTTGCTGGGCTTCGCGCAGGATGCGCAGATCCTTCAGCACGTTGACGGTCATGAAGCCGCGGCGTCCGGCCGGGTCCGGCATCAGGGCGCACGACTGCAGCACCGGAACGACTTCGCCGGAGCGGGTGCGTACCTGCGCCTCGCGTATGCAGGGAGCCGCAGCTGAGGAGACCGGGACCACTGTACCGGCGTCATGCCGCTCATTGGGGCTCACACCTTCTGCAGGCGACATCAGCACGACGTCAAAAGAGAGACCCAGCAGTTCATCCCGGGTGTAGCCGAGCAGATCTTCCGCCGCCGGATTGACCTGCACGATGCTGCCGCCCTCCGACACACACAGGACGGCGTCCGGCAGATAGGCAAGCAGATCCTGCCACGCTGGATGCGTACGGGACACTGGCAGGTTCTCTGTCATACGGCGTATCGGTGAAAGGGTTCGCGTATCGAACTGTCGGCGCAGCGGGCGTATTCTTGAACCGGCCCGGCGGGCAAGCGAGGCACCCGGCCGTCAATTCGACGTTGGCTGCAGTCCGTATGGTACGTCGTTCAGCCTGATCAGGGGCGGCCGCAGGGTCAGCAGCGCCTGCACCCAGGCGCCGCGCTGGGAGAACGTCAGTTCGGCGCCGTTGCGGGGCAGCAGTGCATGGACCAGTCCCAGGCCTGTCCCGAGACCCGCGCGGTTGGGGAAATCGAAATCGGGCGGCAGGGAAGCGCCTCCATTGCGCACCACCACCTCCACACCGCCGTCGGCGGCGCTCACCGCCACCTGCACCGCGTCGCCTCCGGGTTCGTCGGGGACTGCGTACTTCACACCGTTGATGATCAACTCGTTCAACACCAGAGCCAAAGACACCGCCTCTTCCTGGGCCACCTGAATCGGGCCCGGCAGCTGTCGATCCAGCAGCGGCGCACGCCCGGCTCCGCGCAATGCACCGATGGAAGTGCAAATCGCCTCGGTCATGTCGCAGATGCAGACCCGGCCATGACCGGCGGTGCCCTGCAGCCCGTGCACCATGGCCATGGAGTGGATCTGGGAGATGACCGCCTGCAGCGGCTCGGCAATCTCGGGGTGGCGCGTGGAATGCTGACGCAGCAGACCGGTCAGCCCCTGCAGATGATTCTTGATGCGATGATGCACCTCCCGCACCAGCAGGTCCCGGTGGGCCGTCTCCCGCGCAACACGCTCCTGCTCGGCCCGCGTACGGTCGGTCACGTCGCGGGCCGACGAGATGAAATGGGTGATCCTGCCGTGTTCGTCCCGCAGCGGGCTGATGGTCTTGTCCTCGTAGAACAGGCTGCCGTCTTTCTTGCGGTTGGTGAAGACGCAGCGCAGCACTCGTCCCTTCAGGATGCGCCGCCACATGCGACTGTAGAAGGTCGGCCCCATGCAGCCGGATTTCAACACTCGAGGGGTACGCCCCAGAACCTCTGCACGCCGGTAACCGGTGGTGGCCTCGAAGCCCGAGTTGACGTATTCGATTCGACCCTGGGCGTCGGTGATCATGATGGAGTCAGCCGTCTGCTCCAGGGCCGAGGACAGCTTGGCCATGGTCTGTTCGGCGCGCTTGCGCTCACTGACGTCGCGGAAGATCCCCAGGGCAACCTTCTGGTTCTCGAACTCGATCAGGGTGCCCGCCACTTCCACCGGCGCCGTGCTGCCGTCCTTGCGCACCACCAGATGCTCGCACAGCGACTTTCCCTGTTCGTTGATGTTCCTGAATGCGTCCTGCACCTTGCCCCATTCTTCCGGGGGATGGATCTCGCGGACCTTCATCCCCAGCAGTTCGCTCTTGGTGTAGCCCAGCAGCTCCTCCATGCGCCTGTTGGCGTCCAGGTAGTTTCCCTGCATGTCGGCGATCGCGATGCCGTCGCTGGCGTGCTCCATCAGCACCCGGTACTTGCGTTCCGACGTGCGCAGCGCCTCTTCCGCCTGCCGGCGGGCAGTGACATCCTGCAGAACGCCTGCCATACGCAACGCCTCGCCGGCTGCGTTGCGCACCAGGTCGCCGCGCGCGTGAATCCACCGCACCGTACCGTCCGGCCAGATCACCCGATATTCGATGTCGTAGTCCACATCCCGATCGATGCGGGCGCTCACCGCGGCGGCGACCCGCGGCAGGTCCCGGGGATGCACCGCTTTCCAGAACGCGTCCACTGTGGTGTCAATCACCGGATGCGGGTACCCGAACATCGGCCCGACACGCTCGGACCACCGCAGGGCATCGGTCTTCAGGTTCCAGTCCCAACTGCCAACGTTGGCGAAAATCTGGCTGCGGCGCAGCCATTCTTCGCTGGCCCGCAGAGCCGCCTCCACCCGTTTGTGCTCGGTAATGTCCCGCAGGGAAACCACCACTGCATAAGGGCGGCGTTCGCCGTCGCGGAACTTGGGACGCGTATTGATGGAAAGCCAGGTCACCGCGTCGTCGGGGCCCACCAGCCCCATCACCACGTTGTCGAAAGCCGCGCCGGTATTGAGGGTCTTGCCGATGGGGTGATCGTGTTTGGCGAACGGCGCCCCCGTTTCGGTGATCCGCCGCATCCGGTCCTGCTGCCAGGGCCGGCCGATGAGTTCGTCACTGCTGCGGCCGAGGATGCGTTCGGCCCCCGGATTGCATGAATACACCGTACCGTCCGCCCCGATCATGGCCACGCCCTCGTCCAGGGCGTTGAGCACTTCCCGGTGACGTCGTTCCTCCCGTTCCAGGGCCTGCTCGACCCGGCGCCGCTCGGTGATATCGGTGGCGACACCCAATACCACCGGCTCGTCGTAATCGGGAATACGGTAGGGAATCTTGATGGTCTCCAGCAGGCGTCGGTTGCCTGCGCCATCCACAAACGATTCCTCGGCAATGAACTTGGCGCGGCCCGTGACGATCACCTGCTGATCGTCCGACAGCATCCCCTCCAGGACGGACGGATCCGGATACAGCTCGCTGTGCCTCCGCCCCGTCAGTTGGCGGACCGTCGTGCCGTGAGCGACTGCCTTGGCCTCGTTGACGAGCAGGAACCGGCCGGTTCGGTCCTTGACGAAAATCATATGGGGAACGAGATCGATGATCTGCCGCAACTGGGCTTCGCTCAGCTGCAGAGGCGGTAAGTCGTCGGTGTCGCTCATAGGCATGCCCATCTCGTTCTGGTCTTGGCGGGACCCGGCAACCACCCGGTGTGCACAGCCTGCCCGGTCACCTTATCGGGAAAGCGGGATCGGCGCGACCTGGGGGTGTCGGCCACCACCCTCCCGTACAGCCAGGCCGGCGGCAACGGCAACGCGCCGCGGCAAACCCTTGCCGGTACCGGACGCCGGCAAGGGCGCTCAACGTCGGGTGGACATCGGGAATGCGGCCCGTGGACACGGAACATTGCCAAACCCCCACCGGTGTCATGCGGCCGGTACGGAACTTGCTTCTACCGGGAGGCACCCGGAGGAAACAGCCATGAAGCGCATTTCGGCAACCAACAAGTCCACCCTGATCGGCCTGGTCGGCGGGCTGTCCGTGCTGGGCATCGCTGCCGTGTTCTCCCATCAGCACCTGGGGGGCCTGATCAACCTGGGCGGCCTGGTGATGGTGTTCGGCGGAACCCTGGCGGCCACCGTGGTCAGCCGGCCGATGCGCGACGTGGCCCGGGTATGGCGCTCCCTGCGTACGCTGATGGGCGATGAGGAACCGGAGGTGGATACCGAGATGGCCCAGCTGCTGGAAGTGGCCTACTGGCATCGCCTGGGCCAGGTGCGGGCCGCCGAACAGGCCGTGGAGCAGGTCCGCAGCCCGTTCCTGCGCACCGGCGCGCGCCTGGTCATCGACCGCGAGCCGGTGGATGACATCGTCAAGGTCATGCAATGGCGGATCGCCGGCGTGCGCGCCAAGGAGCAGGGCGACGCCCAGATCCTGCGTACCATGGCCGCCTTCGCGCCGGCGTTCGGCATGCTGGGCACCCTGTTCGGGCTGATTCAGATATTGGGCAACCTCGGCCAGGTGGACCTGGGGCAGATCGGTGGCGCCATGTCCTTCGCCCTGACCACCACGCTGTACGGACTGGTGCTGGCCAACATGGTGTTCAAGCCCCTGGCCATCAAGATGGAGCGCCGGCTGCAGCAGCGGGTGATGATGATGAATGTCATGCTGGAGGGCGTGGTGCTGCTGTTCCAGCGCCGCCATCCCGCCATCATCAAGGAAACCCTGACCGCCTACATGCGCCAGCAGCAGGAAGCCCACCCCCAGACGGGGCCGATGCTGAAGGCGGCCTGAGGCGGGCCTCCCCATGGCGGTGGATCGTCCCTCACAGAGCATGCTCGCGGCGGAGCAGTTCCGCGGACACAGCTTCGCCGATGCAGCGGCCGCCGCTCCCATGGATGACAACGACGGCGGCTGGCTGGTCAGTTTCGTGGACATCCTGATGCTGCTCCTGACCCTGTTCGTGCTGCTGCTGGCCATGAGCCAGATGCACCGGCATCGGAGCACGCCGCCGGTAACCGCCGCCCGTCACACCCCACACAGCGCGCCCCACCGCGAAGCACCCGCCAAACCGACGGCGGCGCAGGAGCGGACCGCCGCCGCCCGTCCCGCAACAGCGAACCGCCCTGCCAACGCGAACCCGGCACCGGCCGAACCCACAGTGCCGGCAGCGCCGGTACCGCAACCGCTGATCGCGAAGGCGGCGGCACCGGATCTTCCCCCGCTGGTGGTTGCCGCCGTGACCGCCCCCGCAGCGCAACCCATCGCCGGCAAAGTGCCGGCTCCCGCGGAACCGTCCCCGGCGGGCAAACCGGCCGCAGCGGCGGCCAGGGCACCCGCGGCCACGTCGGCAGCGAGCAGGACGGTCGCGCAGCAAACGCCGGCCCCGGCCAAAACCGCGTCGGTCGTCCCCGCTGCGCCCGCGGCGGCCAGGACGGCTTTTTCGGTGCCCGCAGCCATCAGAAACCAGGTGGAAGTGGTCGCCTCGGCGAACAAGGTCAACCTGGTCGTGAAAGACGACGTGCTGTTCGCCCCGGGCAGCGCCCGCCTGCGGGCGACCGGACGCACTGTGCTGAGCCACATTGCCGACTTGCTCGGCCGCGACAGCTATCCCGTGTCGGTGCAGGGCTATACGGACAACACACCCATACACACGGACCGCTTCCCCTCCAACTGGGAGTTGTCCACCGCGCGGGCCACGGTCGTGACCCGCTTCCTGATCGGCCACGGCATCGCCAGCGACCGCCTCAGCGCCGTGGGTTACGGCGCCACCCGGCCGAGGGCGAGCAACGCCACCGCCGCCGGCCGCGCCCGCAACCGACGGGTATCCCTGGTCGTGCACCTGCACAGGCCCGCCCACGCCGGCACCGAAACCTTCGCGCCCGCCCATCATTGAGCGGGGCGGAGCGGTGGCGCGTGCGTGCCCGAGACGTTAAGCTCCCCGGCGGGATCACACCACCGCCCCCGCCCGCTGCCATGGCTGACCTGTTCACCATC
>CAZNBB010000044.1:0-26889 GCA_964571225.1 uncultured Gammaproteobacteria bacterium | reverse complement strand
CCAGTCCCAGACGCTGCGCCAGGTCTTGGACGGCATCTTGCTGCGGTACTCGAAACCCAGGGGCCGCACGATCATGCTCCAGAGCAGCAGCAGCATGACCACATACAGCCCCGAGAACGCCGTCGCATAGATGGTCGGCCAGGCGGCGAACACCGCGCCGCCCCCCAGGATGAACCACACCTGATTGCCGTCCCAATGCGGGCCGATCATGTTGAGCACCGCCCGACGCTCCCCATCGGTGCGCCCGAAGTAGCGCAGTCCGGCGCCGATGCCCATGTCCATACCGACCATCACGGCAAGCCCGATCAGCAGTACGCCCAGGAGCAGCCACCAGACGATCTTGAGTATTGCATACAACTCCATGGCTCTATCCCCTTGTGCGACTCAGTGTGTCGATCCGGCCAAGGCCGGCCCGCCAACGTTCTGCTCCACTGCCGGCTCGTGATCGTCCGGCCCCTTGCGTATGAACTTCAGCATCAGGTAGACCTCCACGACGATGAACGCCGAGTAGATCAGGATGAAGCCGGTCAGCGAAAACACCATGTACGCAACGCTATGGGTGGACGCCGACATCCAGGTGGGCAGCATGCCGTACACCGTCCATGGCTGGCGGCCCATTTCGGCGACCAGCCAGCCCACCTCGCAGGCGATGTAGGGCACCGGAATGAACCAGGGCGCGATCTTCAACAGCCACCGCCTCTCCTGCACCCGGTTATTGAGCGAACAGAAGGTCGCCACACCCAGGTAAATCAGCATGGCAAAGCCGGCCAGCACCATGATCCGGAACGACCAGAAAATGATCGGCACGTCCGGTATCACGTCGCGGGCCGCTTTTTCATAGTCCGCCGGCGTCGCCTTGGTCAGATCCGGCGCATAGCGCTGCAGCAGGAACGCGTAACCCAGATCCTTCTCGTGGGCCCTGAACTGGTCCATGGCCACCTTGTCATCCGGGTGCTTGCTCAGGGTCTTCAGGGCAAGCACCGCGGGGATGCCGTTGGCCATGCGCACCTTGGCTTGCCGTTCGACCTCGTCGGCCCCGGGGATCACCGTATCCATGGTATGGGTCACCAGCGGCGTCAGCAGTTTCGGTATCTGAAGTTCGTACAGGTTCCGCTGTTCCTTCTGGGACGGAATCGCGATCAGATTGAACCCTGCCGGCGGCTTTTCAGTCTTCCACAGCCCCTCCATGGCCACGAGCTTGGCGGGCTGAGCACTGCCGTCGATGAATCCTAGGGCGTCACCAAGGCTGATCACGCCGATGCTGGAAAACACCCCGAACAGCACCGCCATCCGAAAGGACCGTTTGGCCAGTTCCATATGCCGATTGCGCAGCATGTACCAGCCGCTGACACCGGCCACGAAAATCGCTGCGGTCACGTAGCCGGCGATGCTCGTATGCACGAACTTCGCCTGGGCGTCGTGGTTGAAGATCAGGTTGGTGAAGCTGGTCAGCTGCATGCGCATGGTGACCGGATCGAAGCTCGCACCGTGGGGCGCCTGCATGAAGCCGTTGGCGATCAGGATCCACAGGGCGGAGAGGTTCGACCCGAGGGCGACCATGTAGGTCACCAGCAGATGTTTGCCACGGCTCATGCGGTCCCAGCCGAACAGCATCAGGCCGACGAACGTCGACTCCAGAAAGAACGCCATCAGGCCCTCGATGGCCAGGGGCGCCCCGAAGACATCGCCCACGAATCGCGAGTATTGGGACCAGTTGGTTCCGAACTCGAACTCCATGGTGAGGCCTGTGGCAACACCCAGGGCGAAGTTGATGGCGAACAACTTGCCCCAGAACAGCGCCATGTCCTTATAGATCTTCCGCCCGGTCGTGACGTACACCGTCTCCATGGCGGCCAGCATGAAACTCATGCCAAGCGTCAGCGGCACGAACAGGAAGTGATAGAGCGCGGTGGCGGCAAACTGCCAGCGCGACAGGTCCACTACAGTCTGAAGGTTATCCATGACAAGGAACCTCTGCGGTGAGAGACCTGGCCGCCTGCCTGACGACAGCAAGGATTTCGGCCGTCAATGACGTGCCGGCGGGAAATGGGAACTGAGGAAAGATCGATAGATCTCCTGTGGAGAGCCTTTTCAGGCGGCGTTCATCCTGCATATACGCACCTCGATGCCGTCGTTGAACTGGAAAACCCGTTCCCCCACCCTGTTGCCGGCAGTAGCCTTCACTCCCCGGGCCCGTCCGGCCCGCACGGCAGCCGCTGCGCCCCTGCGGCGGACACCGTCGATCCGGCGGAACACTCGCTTGGCGCGGCCACCATTCCCCCCTCGCGCGAGAGCGCACCATTGAAGACTGATCCCAGGCTCCGTGCGGCGCGCCGGAACGATCCACCAGAGCCGGCGGCTTGCGGATCGCCCCGCCCGCTGCTCCTACGGACTCGATATGGCAGCCCAGATCCACTGCCGGGCCGGTGCGTTGAGGCGGTGACGCGCGGTCCGCTCCAACGTCGTGCGCGCATTTGCCTCGGACACCGCCTGCACAGACGAAAGCAAGTATGTTCAAAGCTCTGCACGCTAACCATGATCTGTGTCAATTGAAATCCCACGCTACGCACAGTAGTACGCGCACCGTGTTCCGCGGGCGATGGCAACCGTGAACGGAAGCGTCCATCAAGGCACACAAGTAGACGAAATCTTCACATTCGCGCGGTGCCTACCACCATCAGCTGGTGGTCCCTGCGGGCGACAAGTGGGGCGCCTGCTGCATCCGCGCGGGATGTGGTGCCGAGTGCGACCGGGGTTCCCGGAAACGGGGACCGCGCCGGACGGAGGCCACCCGCCCACGCCGCTCCATACCCATCGGTTGCACGCCGGGAAGGTCTGTTGAATCCTTACTGCCGGAAAGAGCATCAATTGGAGCCTCGCAACGGGCCGTCGGATGGAATCCGAATCGGCTCCCCAACACTCCGGGGGAACGCACCATGAACTACCCAACTGCACTGGTGGCGGCAGCCACCATCGTATCGGGAACCCTGCTGGCGGCGTCCTATGCGCCGTCGGCCGAGCCCGGCGGCCGCTCGGCTGCCCCGTCCGGTCGTTACCAGATCGTCAGCGGGGACAAGAACACCTCGTGGCGGCTGGACACCCGCAGCGGGCAGGTCGTGTGGTGTCTGGCCACCGGGCCGAACTACCAGGTGCACTGCTACGGCCGCACCGGGGAATTGCCCAACGGGCGGTACTGACTCGGCGGGCAGTCAAAGGTGGAAGGCGGCCCCCGGGGCGGGGCCGTGAAATCGGAATATTCCTACAGACAACCGCGCGTACGGCCCATACCGCAAACGTCGGTGGAAACCTATACTGCCTCTGTCACAGCCTGGGGAGAAGGCAGGTGAACAGTTCCACCGGCAGAGAATGGGCACTGCGAAAGGAAATCCAGACCTTGGACCGTCTGGCGGTGCAGGCAGCCCGCCATGGCGAGGAACCACGCCATTTGTGGGCCGCCTATCTGTTCAATTTGAGCATTGCGCTCAAACGCCGGGAACTGGAGGCCGTACGTCGGGACGACGGCCCGAACTGAATCACCCTGAGACCATCAATCCCCGGTCTCTGTGGCACTTCCTTACGTCGGTGTCGCGCTATTGGCCGGTTTCCCCCGGAGGCGGTTTCCTCGGCGGTGCCCCGTAGAGATGGCCGCCCTCCCACCGTTTGCCCTGTCCTTCCGTTGCAGCAATGACGCCATTGCCCGGTCGCGAGACCGAAGGCGTGGCTGAACACGCGCGTTGCTGGCCTACACTGAACGTGAGCATCCGGTTCCTCCAACGGCTCAGAATGTGAATAATGCGTGAAGTTCGCCGTTGTAAAACAGACTCCGGCCCCCACCTCCCGTTGACGGGCCCATTTGCATATTAGCCAACTCTAATACACCATATTGGCCATCCGCGCACCGTTGGCACTGGCAAGGAGCAACGTCAGATAACCATGAAATCGAGTCCTATCGCCAGCACTGTCGCGGCTACCCTGCTGGCCGCTTCAGGCACCCTGGCCGTCTCTGCGACGGCGGATGCCGCTTCACTCACACCGCTGGAGGCGTACCGTATGGCATTGAGCCAGACGCCCCAGATGATCAAGAGCCGCGCCCGCATCGCCCAGGCGAAAGGTGCCGTGCGCGCGGCGAAGGGCCACCTGCTGCCGGGCTTGAGCGTTTCGCTGACCGGCAGCGGCAGCGACAACCCGCTCAATGTTCTGGGCATGAAGTTGCAGCAGCAGGGAGCCACATTCAATGACTTCGGGGCCGGTGAGTTTCTGCAGGGCATTCAGCAGAACAACCCGGCGGTCGTTTACAGCGCGCCCGCCAACCTCAACGACCCCGGCTGGTACTCCAACTACCAGACCAAGCTGGCCCTCACCATTCCGGTATATAACGGTGGTCAGGTATGGGGCGGGCTGCATCGGGCCGAATCCATGCTTACCGCCGCCCGGCGCGGCGATGCCATGGCACGCCAGCAGTTGCTCTTCGAGGTGATACGTCAGTACGAGGGCGTGGGCACCGCCCACGCCTACGTGAAAGTCGCCCGGCAGGCCATCAAGGCCGGCCAGTCCTACGTGGACCTGACTGCCAAACTGTTCAAGCGCGGGGTGGTGGCCAAGACCGACGTGCTGCAGGCAAAGGTGCGTCTTGGAGACGCCCGCCTGGAGCTGGCCAAGGCGCACAAGCGCCTTGCCATGGCCCGGGAGGCTCTGCGCATTCTGACCGGACTGCCCAGTGACCAGTCGTTGCAACTGGCCTCCGACAACGTGCACATCAGCGTCCCCGCAAGCGGGCTCGTTCAGCTGCAGCACGAGGCAACCAGAACCAATCCCGGGTTGCAGGCCATGGACTCGCAGGTGCGCGCTGCCCAGGCCGGAGTCACCCAGGCGCGCGCCGGCTATCTGCCTCACTTCAACCTCATGGTCTCCCGCGAGTGGAACGATCGGAATGTGAGCCTCGCCCACCCCTCCTACACAGTCGCCGGCGTGCTCAGCTGGAAGCTGCTCGATTTCGGCTCCCGGGGCGGCGCCATGGATCAGGCCCAGGCCCAGGTGATCGAGCGTCAGGCGGACCTGCGCCAGGCCCAGGACAAGCTGAGACTGCAAGTCGAGGAAGCGCGCCAGAACGTGCAGCTGGCCGCGACACGCATACAGGTCAAACAGGCCGCAGTACACGAAGCCGCAGAGGCGGCGCGTCTCGCCAAGCTGCGTTATGCCCAGGGCATCTCGACCTTCACCGAATTGCTCGGAGCGCAGACCCAGCTTCACAAGGCCCGCGCCGATCTGGTCGCTGCGCGCTACCAGGATGTCATGGCCCGGGCAGGTCTGCTGCTCGCCGTGGGCCGTCTCGATCCGGCCGCCATACACTTGGCCGCAACCAACAGCCAGCCATGAGGAACACCGTCATGTGGAAGCGTCTCGTCATTGCGGGCATGGCGCTGGGCGCGCTGCTGCCGACTCTCGCCGGTGCCGACACGGTCAAGGCCCGCACAGTGACAGTCAAGCGCAAGCCCATACAGATCTACGCCAGCTACCCCGGGACGGTGATACCCGCCGAGTACGTGCAGGTGGCCTCGCGCATGAGCGGCTATGTACAGGACATAAAGGTTCACGAAGGACAGTCGGTGAACCAGGGTCAACTGCTGCTGACGGTCAACCCGGTGGCGGTTGCGGCCGGCGTGCGCCAGGCCCGCGCCCAGCTCGCCAAAGCGCACTCGGCATTGCACACCGCCAAACAGAACTACGACCGCTTCAAGGCGCTGTACAAGGAAGGCGCCGTCCCCAAACAGCGCTACGAACAGGTGCAACTCGCCTACCAGGCGGCCCAGAGCGACGAGCAGGCCGCCCAGGCAGCCCTGCAGAAAGCCCAGAGTCAGGTCGGCTACGCCAAGGTGCGGGCACCATTCGACGGGGTCATCTTCTCCAAGAAGGTCCACAACGGCCAGCTGGTAGGTCCCGGCAACGAGCTCATGGTGCTCTACAACCCCAAACAGCTGCAGGTCAAGACCGAACTGGACGACGCCGCCTACTACCCGCTCAAGCTCGGTGAGCAAATTCCGGTGATCTACCTGGGGCCGAATCAGCAACCCCACCGGGTCCAGGCCACCGTGCAGCGGCTGGTGGCTGCCTCCAATCCCATGACTCACACCCACACCGTCAAGCTGCTCCTGCCGGCGGACAGCAGAGCCCAGGGCGGCGAATACGCCCAGGTACTGGTGCCCCTACAGAAACGGCAGGCCATCGTGGTACCGGCCACCGCGATTCGCGAACGAGCCGGCATCACCGGGGTATTCGTGGTGGGTGACGACGGAGAAGCCGAGTTTCGCATGATCACCCTGGGTGAACGCCGTGACGGCGGTCGTGTCGTTCTCAGCGGACTGTTTCCCGGCGATCAGCTCATCGTCAAGGCCGAGGGCGCGCTGGCCAACGGGGTGAAGGTCGAGGCGCTCGACGGAGGACATCCATGAGCACGCCCGACGAGCAGCCCCTGAACTCCGGGGGACGCCTGGCACGGGCCTTCCTGGAGACCAAGATCACCCCGCTCATCATGTTGGCCATCACCCTGTTCGGAGTCATGGCCATACTGCTGACGCCGCGCCTCTACAATCCGGAAATCGTGGTCCCGGCCGCGGAGATCATCGTTGCACGGCCGGGAAACAGCCCCCGGCAGATTCAGAAGCAGGTGGTGGAACCGCTCGAAGAGCTCATGTCATCCCTGCGTGGCGTGAAGCACGTCTACGGCTATGCCGCCGACGACATGGGGATGGTGACCGTCGAGTTCCACGTGGGCGCCAACGAGACGTCCAGTCTCATGTACCTGTATAACGAACTGCAGCGCAACATGGACCGGCTGCCACCCGGAACCCGCCAGCCGCTGGTCAAGAGCATCGGCATCAACGACGTGCCGATCATGGCCCTGACCCTGAGCTCCAAACAGCTCGGCGGACCGCAGCTGCGCCAGGTAGCCGAACATTTTCTGACCCAGTTGCACAGCGTGCCGGACGTCGGTCTGAGCACCGTCATCGGCGCCGAGCCCCTGGCGGTGAAGATCCTGGTGGACCCCCAGCGGTTGGCCAGCAGCGGCATTTCCCTGGACCATCTGCTCGGGGTACTGAAAGGCTCCAACGTCGTGGTACCCGGCGGACAGCTGGAGCAGGACAACCGGCGCGTGCCCCTGCGGGTGAACGCCACATTCGGGTCGGTGCGCGACCTGGGCCATATCATCGTCGGCGTGCAGGACAAGCGCCCCATCTTCCTGAAGGACGTGGCCACCATAGTGCAGGGCCCGCGCAATCATCAGCAGCAGGCCTGGATCGCCCGAGGCGCCGCGGAACACGCATCGGGCTTCGACCCGCACAACGCGGTTACCCTCACCATCGGCAAGCGCCCGGGCACCAACTCGGTGACCGTAGCCAATGCCGTACTCGCCAAGCTCGCCACCCTCAAGCGCGAAGCCCTGCCGGCTGGCGTGCACGTGACCGTGACCCGCGACTACGGACAGCGCGCCAACGAAGCGGTCAACACCCTCATCGAACATCTCGGCATCGCCGTCGCCGTGGTGTTGGTGATCCTGTTCTTCTTCCTGGGCTGGCGCGAGGCGGTCATCGTCACCCTGCTGGTTCCGCTCACCCTGTTCGTGGTACTCGGCGTGGGCATGGCGGTGGGCCAGACCATCAACCGTATCACCTTGTTCGCCCTGATTCTGTCCCTGGGACTGCTGGTGGACGCCGGCATCGTGGTGATCGAGAACATACATCGCCACATGCACCATGTGCGTTCGGCGAAGGACTTCGGCCACCTTATCGTCGAAGCTACCAACGAGATCGGCAATCCCACCAATATCGCCACCCTGGCGGTGATCCTGGCGTTCATTCCCATGCTTTTCGTGACCGGGATGATGGGACCGTTCATGCGGCCGATACCCATCAACGTCCCGATCGCCATGGTTGCGTCGCTGCTATTGGCCTATATCGTGGTGCCCTATATCGCCCGTCGGTGGCTGCGCAGCAAGGCCGCCCAGCGCGAGGCCCGGGAACGCCCCTCTCTGGAAGAAGAGGATATTCAACCGCGCGACCCGCTGCGGCGCATGTACCTTGCAGTGTTCACGCCTCTGCAGGCCAGCGCGGCGAAGCGCAACCTGTTTTTCGCGGTGGTTGCACTGCTTCTGGTGGGCTCGCTGCTCATGCCCCTGTGGCAATTCATACGCCCATCGGGCATAAACGGCCCGGAGAGCCTGCTGGGTGTGAGCCTCAAGATGCTCCCCGAAGGCAATGTCAGCACTTTCACCCTTCAGATCGAATCGCCGGCAGGCACGGCCCTGCCCGCCACCGACCGTATCGCCTCGGCGGTGGCCCGGGTCGCGGCCGCCAACCGCTATGTGACCCATGTGGTGGGCTATATCGGGCGGACCGGCCCCCTCAGCTTCGCCGGCATGGTGCGGGGCGATGAAATGATGCGCGGCGGCAACATCGCCCAGATCGTGGTGAATCTGGCCCCCAAGGACGAACGCCCCCACACGGCGGTGGTCGGGCACCAGGTCTGGACGGCCCTCAAGACCGTGCGGGCCCAATTCCCTCATACCCACATCATGCTGTTCCTGGTGCCGCCGGGACCGCCCACCCGTTCCCAGGTGGTGGCACGCATCTACGGACCGAATTACGATACGCTGCGCCGCGCCGCACGCAGGGTGGGCGATGACTTCCGGCATGTGTATGGCATGATCAACGTCCACGATTCGGTGACGGCGACGCGCACCGAATACCGGATCCACGTGGATCAACGCAAGGCCATGCTATCCGGCGTGGTTCCCGGCCAGGTCGCCAAGCTGGTCCACAACCTGGTCAGCGGCACCACCATCGGATCGGTGTTTCGCCCCAGCGTGGAGCCCGAAGATATCATCGTGCGCCTGGCACAACCGGACCGGGCCTGGATTCAGCAGATCCAGAGTCTTTCCATCACAAACCCAAAAGGCAAGCAGGTTCCGCTCGGCAGTATCGTGCAGGTGACGCAGGTCCACGCCAGCAAGCCCATCATGTCCCGGGACGAACACAAGGTGGTCTACGTGATGGGAGACGTGCTCGGCTACTCGCCTGAATATGCGTCACTGGTGCTTGACAAGATGCTGGACGGCGCCGCGCTGCCGGGCGGAAAAAAAGTGAGTACCGGCAATCTGGGGTTCTTCTCCACCCAGCCCGACGATGTCAGCCACTACCAGATTCTGTGGGGCGGGGACATGCGACTTACCCTGGACGTATTCCGCGACCTGGGCACTGCGTTCATCGTCGCATTGGTGTTCATCTACCTGCTGCTGGTTGCCTACTATCAGAGTTTCATGCTGCCGTTCATCGTCATGGGAGCGATCCCACTCACGCTGGTAGGCATCTTTCCCGGCCACTGGATCTTCCACGTTCCGTTCAACGCCACCTCCATGATCGGATTCATCGCCCTGGCCGGCATCGTGGTGCGCAACTCGCTGCTGCTAATCGACTTCATCCTGGACTACCGCCGCCGGGGCTACTCACTGGAAGATGCCGTGCGTGAGGCGGGCGCGGTGCGCTTCCGCCCCATTCTCCTGACAGCCCTGGCCATCATGTTCGGTTCTGCGGTCATGATTCAGGATCCGGTGTTCGGGGGATTGGCCGTAGCCCTGATTTCCGGCACCTTCGCCTCCACCATTCTGACCTTGATCGTGATACCGCTGCTCTACCTGGTGTGGCAGCGCCGGGCCCGTTGACGGACACAGCGGCGGCGCCGCAACCGGTCCGTCTCAGTTCGCGGCGCTGCCGTTCTTCACAACGCCCTGCAGCAGTTCGGTGGCCTGCTCGGCACTCAAGGCTCGGCTGAAATAATACCCCTGATACTCATCGCAGCCACGTTCAGCGAGGAATGCAAGCTGCCCTTTTGTCTCCACGCCCTCGGCGGTCACCCTGAGCCCGAGGCTGCGCGCCATGGCGACAATCGCGGTGACAATGGCCGCGTCGTCCGGGTCGCTGGCCACATCACGGATGAAAGACATGTCGATCTTCAGCCTGGTGATGGGGAAGCGTTTCAGATAACTCAGGCTCGAATAGCCGGTTCCGAAATCATCGATGGACAGGGACACGCCCATGGCGCTCAACTCCCTGAGTAGACTGATCGTCTCCTCGGGGTTGTCCATCAGCACGCTTTCGGTGATTTCCAATTCCAGGGACGAAGGTGAGACCCCCGTCTGTTGGAGCACCTTCCCGATGAACCCCACAGGATCCCGGTGGCGCAACTGGCGCAGGGACAGATTGACCGAAATATGCTCGATGGGATATCCCGCCGAGCGCCACTGCTGAAGCTGTCGGCACGCGGTGGTAAGCACCCATTCTCCGATGGAGCCGATCAAGCCGATGTCTTCCGCCACCGGTATAAACCGGGAAGGCGGAATCCATTCCCCACCGCTCAGCTGCCAGCGCAGCAGCGCTTCCATGGTTCGCACTCGACCGTCAACCAGCTCCACGATCGGTTGGTAATGCAGCGAAAGCTCGCCACGCTCCAGCGCGCTGCGCAAGCTGGTCTCCAGAGACAGGCGTTCGGCCGCCATGGCATTCATGGCAGCTGTGAAGAAGCGATAGGTGTTGCGCCCGGAATCCTTGGCGTGATACATCGCGGTGTCACTGCCTTTGAGAAGCGTATCCACGTCCGTACCGTCGTCCGGATAGAGGCTGATACCGAGACTCGCGCCGCTGTGCAGTTCATGGCCATCAATGGCGTATGGCTCGGCGAGGGAGACCAGAATCTTGTCCGCTGTCCCGGCGGCGTCACCGGCATCATTAATGCCCGGCAGGACCACGATGAATTCGTCGCCGCCCTGGCGGGCTACGGTGTCAATCTCCCGCACATGGGTCTGGATGCGACGGGCCACCGCCTGCAAAAGGCGATCGCCGACCTCATGGCCCAGCGAGTCGTTGATGGTCTTGAATTTGTCCAGATCGATAAACAACACCGCGACGCGGTGCCCTTCGCGATGCGCATGGGCAATGGCCTGTTGAATTCGATCCTGCAGCAGCGCCCGGTTGGGCAGGTCGGTAAGTGGATCATGACTTGCCATATGCACGATGCGCTGCTCGCTCAACTTGCGCGACGTGATGTCGTGGATGGTGGCAATCCACAGCCGACGGTTGCCGGCATGCATGGCGCTGACCCTCACCTCGACCGGAAACTGCGTGCCGTCCCTGCGCCTGGCCACACACTCCTGCGCAGCCGAAAGCCGTCCATGGCCGGACTCGTCGCCGGCCTTGTCCCCGGCGCCGGCAAGGAGGCGCTCGCCGGCATCGGGCATCAGGGCGGAAAGTTCGCACCCTGCAAGCTCCACCGCCCGGTAGCCGAAGATCCGCTCCGCGGCGGTATTGACGTTCTCGATGCGACCTGATTCGTCGAACGTAACGATGCCGTCGTTCACACCCTCGAAAATGGAGCGGATACGGGCCTCGCTGTCGCTCAACCGGGTGTTCGTTTCGCGGGCTTCCCGTTCCGAATTCACCAACTTGCGCACCAGCGGCATAGCCTGCCAACGCAGCAACACCACTCCGGTAACCAGCAGCACAAACAAAACCGGCACAATATAGAAAAGCTGCCTGCGTACGGGGCCATACAGTTCCGCGGTATCTATCTTCAACACCAGGCCCAGGCCCAACGCACCCACGGGGCTGTATGCGGCTTCAACCTGGTGATGACGGTAGTCGGTGGTGGTGACCACCCCACTTTCGCCGTCCAGGGCAAAGCTCATGGGCAGGGGCCTGCCATTCGGGCGGCGCGAAAGCCGGGGGAAGACATGGGCGCTGAGGGCGGTCGGGAAGCACGTCATGTCCCGTTCCAGCGGGGCACAGAGTGCCAGCTCGCCGGTGGCACCGAGACTGCGCGCGTTCAGCAGCATGGAATCAAGATCGGGCAACTCGGTCTCGGTACGCACGCTTCCGATGAGCCCGTTGCCATTTTCGACTTTCGCATCCACACGCAGGGCCATGCCGTTGGCCCACAGCAGCCATGCCGGCGTGGACGTACGCAGCTCAACGCTGAGATCGGGACGGGCGCGAAAATGCCCGCGACTGACTACTGCAGTTCCGCGGTCGTCAAAGATGGTGATGCCGGAGAAGCCGTTGGCAAGAAAAGACTTGGCCACGCGCACCAACGCCCCATGGGCGCCTGAATCGTTTGGATTACGATCCAGCCGCTCCAGCTCCGCGGTCAGGAAGGGCCGCGTGGCAACGATGCGGGTCTTGGAAACACCGTCGTCGACGGTGGCCTCCAGATTGTTCACACGGGCCTGGAGCGACAGCTCCAGACTCTTGCTGAGAATAGTTTCAGTCTGGCCCTTCATGATGGCAAAGACGGTGATACCGGCCGTCAGTGTCAACACAGCGAGTATCAGCGCGCCGATCAGACTGATCCGCTGATCTTGTTTCATGGCGTCCAGGGCATCCCCCCTTCCAAGCCCCTGACCATACGGAACTTATGAACAGTATAGCAACCGACCAAACGCAGTAGCGCTAGTGCAAACTCATCAACAGAAGTCTGTGCGCTGCATCACAGAACGAGGGGATTATCGGTTCAGCAGCCTGGATACCACGGATCGAGGAATGAGCGTTTCATGGAAAGAGAGACGCTGCGCCGCGCGCATCGGAGTATGACTCAGGCCCTCACGGAATACACAACGCCCCGCGTGGAGGTTCAGTGGAGGTTCACCAGAGCGAGGGCACGCACTCGCCGGCTGAGGGTCCGGCGGAGCCGGAAACCGGCCGCCTTTGACCCCAGCACGGTTTCCGCCTCGGACCGCCACGGTTCACCCACCACCGATACCGCCGCCGTATTCGTCCTGCGCGAGACGCCGGCGGTCCTCCTTGGTGCAGGCCTCTGTCAGGCACAGGAAGGTCGTTCCGTCCTCATCCTGGATGTTGGAAAGCTTCAGATCCGGTTCGTCGACGTCACCCACTTCCGAAAATATGAAGTGATAGGATCCGCCCACGTTCATTTCCAGTTTGCCGCCGTAGTTTTCTCCATAGTCGTGCCAGCGACTTCCGACGCCACCCGGAATCTCAGGTGCCATCTGGTCCGCTCTGTCGTCCTTCCACGCAATGACCACCGGATCCTGAAGCTTCTCTTTGGCTTTGGCGACGGCTTGCCGCCGGGCCTGGTCGAAGTTCATCGATGCGTTGTCAGTGCCGATATTGACGCTTTCCATAGTGCCTCCTTTCCCATGCTTCACACATGTCCTGCTCCGCCTTCATAGGCCAGTCCGACCTGCCCCGCTACCGGAGTACTTCTCTAGCCGAAGCGGTTGATGGTGACACCCGGCAACCCTGTCGCCCCACGCGGTCAGCCTGGTCGCTCGGGAAACACCTCAAGCGGATACGGACAACCACGCACGCCGCCCGGACTTGGTGCAAGTCGGACGAACCGTGGTCCGCGTCCTTGCATGTAACCTGCCGGTGCATCGGCACAGCTACCGGACGCCGGCTCGAAGACAGTCTGTTCCATTACCTTAAAGATAGTTGCCGGCTGGACCACAGCCAAGGATAGCTGCGCTAAATGGGCGGGAAAATGGCTCCGGCGGAGAGCCGGCACAGAGGCGCAGCCATCACAGAAAAGGCGCACCTGACGTCGCACCAGCAGATCAGGAACTATCCGGTCAGGGGCGGAATGGGCTTCACACCCCGTCGGGATTGGCACTCAATACGACCGCAAGGCCTTGCAACATCACGGGGAGAGTCCATCGGCCGGCGATCCGGCATCGCTCCACAGGCTGTCGCGCAAACCCGAACGCCGTTGTGTACGGCGCGCTACGGCGGCCGCCAGAACGTCCAGCGGTCCGATCAGAAGCACGCTGTGTCGTGCACGGGTGACCGCCGTGTACAGCAACTCGCGGGTCAGCACCCGGCTGTCCTCTTGGGGCAGTACCACGACCACCTCATCGAACTCGGAACCCTGGCTCTTGTGCACCGTGAGTGCGTAACAGGTCTCGTGGGCCGGCAGACGACCGGGACTCAGGCGTCGGATATCACCCTGGGCATCGCGGAAACAGACTCGGAGCCGACCCACGGAATCCTCCAGCACCAGTCCCACATCTCCGTTGAACAGCCCCAGGTTGTAATCATTGCGGGCAATCATGACCGGCTTGCCCTCATACCAGGCCTGGCGGGCATCGATCAACCCCTGCCGGTGCAACATGTCTTCGATCAGCCGGTTTACGCCGGCGACGCCCATCGGTCCGCTGCGCAGGGCGCACAGAATTCGGACCCGTTCAAAATGCGCGAACACCTCTTGCGGCGCTGAACCCGACGCCAGCGCGCGCAGGTAATCGCCGAACAGTACGGCGGCCCGCTCGGCAAGGCGCGCCTGGGCCTGCGCCAGGTCGCGGGTTTCCATCCATTGCAGATCGTCGGTTCCGTCAGCCAGCAGTGCCTTGGCAGCGTTCACATCGCCGGCGTTCACGCAGCTTGCCAGAGAGCCGATGCCGCTTTCGCGACTGAAGCGATGGCTCAGTCGCAGTTCCACGACGTTGTCCCGCAGCCCGGCGCCGCTGCGGGCTACCGGCAATCCCTTCACCGGGACGCCGAGCACATCGCTCAGTTCCTGGGCGAACGGCTCAGAGAACCCCCGCCATCCGGCGCACATGTCGCCCAGCACCGCTCCGGCTTCCACGGACGCCAGCTGATCCTTGTCCCCCAACAATATCAGCCGCGCCTCTGGCGCCAGTGCCTCGACGATACGCACCATCATGGCCTGGTCGATCATCGAAGCCTCGTCGACGACCACCGTATCCACCGGCAGGGGATTGTCTCTGCCATAGCGGAAGCCTCCCCCATTCGGGCGGTAGCCCAGCAGGCGATGCAGGGTACCGGCTTGTTCCGGAATCGCGGCGCGCAGCCCGTAGTCCAACTCCAGCAAAGGCTTCACGGTGCGGATGGCTTCGCTCAGACGCATGGCGGCCTTGCCGGTGGGCGCCGCCAGGGCGATGCGCGGCGGGTGGACGCCGGCCTGTTCCACCAGCATCGCCAGCACGCGCGTCACAGTGGTCGTCTTGCCGGTACCCGGCCCGCCGGAAATGATGCACAGCCCACGTAGCACGGCAACCGCGGCGGCTATTTGCTGCCAGTCCGGCTTCGTCGGCTCCGTGGCAACGAACAGCCGCTGCAGCTGCGTCGCCAGCAGTTCCCTGTCTACCGTCGGTGCAGCGCCGGCCCTACTCTCAAGGGCACGGGCCAGGCGACGCTCGTAGTCCCAATAGCGATACAGGTACAACCGGCCGGCCTCGTCCAGCACCAGCGGGCGAAACTCGCCCGGGCCACCCACCACCGCGCTGGCCGCCAGGGCATCCAGCCAGTCATCCAGCGCCGGCGCTTCCAGTTGAACACCGTCGTGCGCGGAACCCAGCTGAGAACCGGCGACCTGGGCCAGGTCCAGGCACACATGTCCCTCCCGCACCGCCCGACTGGCCAGTGCCGCCCCCAGGCAGGCAGCCGGACTCATGGCGGGATCAAGCCGTGCCAGCAGCCGTGTGAAGTGTGCGTCGAGCGCACTGACAACACCCGAGCGGTGCAGCGTGTCCACCCTAACGACCATGGCGGCGTGTCCCCCTGTCGAGATAGTCGTCCAGGGCCCCCACCAATGCTGCCGACGGGCGGTCATGGAATACACCGGTGTGGTTGCCACGGGCAGGGTCCATGCCTCGCAGGAACAAATAGTAAACACCCCCAAGGCAACGCTCGTAGCTGTAGTCGGCCACCCGCCGGCGCAAATAGCGGTGCAGCGCTACGGTATAGATCAGATACTGCAACGAGTAGCCATGCCGTCCCATGGCGGCGGCCAGCTGATCCGGGCCATAGGCGCTGCAGTCGTTCCCCAACCAGTTGGATTTGTAGTCCGCCAGGTAATAGCGCCCGTCGTGCTCGAACACCAGGTCGATGAAGCCCTTCATGAAACCGCGAGTGGGCGAGAAGGCCAACCGGTCCATTTCCTCTGCGACTGACCGGTCCGCCGTAAAGCCATGCTCGCGCAGCACATGCTTGAGCCCGTGGGCGGTGATCTCGCCCAGGGGATAATAGAACTCCATTTCGTTCACCCGGCCGCCGGAGCGTATTCCCGCCAGGGTAAGGGATCCGGCATCGTCCAGCGGTGTGGAAACCACCCGCTGCAACGCGTCCACCAGCACCGCAACCCAGTCTTCGGAAAAACGGTATTCGCGCAGACTGCGGGCGATCATGGCCACCGTTTCTGCACGCCCGTCCGCCTTCGTGAAGTCGAGCCGTTCCAGCAGCGTGTGCAGGCATTGGCCGGCACGGGAACCGCGGGGAAATGCGAAAAAACCCGTGCCGGTGTCGGAAGCCGCTTCGGCGGCGGACGTCGCGTCGTAATCCGGCCGCTCCGCGTCGCCGGCGCTGACCAGTGCGGAGAAGCTGGTGACCCGCCAATCGGGCGGCAGGTGGTGGGAGAAGACCTGCGCGGACAAGCGCTCGACCGGCAGGGCCCGCTCGGACAATGCCGCCTCGTGTTCCGAAGGCGCCTCGGATATGCCGATGACATCGGCGGCGTCGCCGGCCATCCGCCGCAGATCCTCCTGCAGCGCGTGATCTTCAGCCTGACCGAGGCGCGCGGCGACATCTGCCAATGTAGGCGCCACAGACTGCGCCGGGCGATGGAACAGCCAGGCCAACGCCGACGTCTCGCACTGCGTCACGGCACCCCAGGTCAGATAACAGCGGTACTTCGCGCGGGTCAACGCCACATAGGCAAGACGTATGCTTTCGGCCAGTTCTTCGCGCTGCGCCAGAGCCCGATGTGCGTCGAACTGCTCCGAGCCCATGTCCAGCCTCGGCTCCAGACCATCGGCGGGATCGTGGAACACCACCGCACCGTCCTCTCCCGACCACAGCTTGCCATCCCACAGAAAAGGGCAGAAAACGATCGGATACTGCAGACCTTTGGAACCGTGGATGGTGACGATCTTTACCAGATCCTCGTCGCTCTCCAGGCGCAGCTGGGTTTCCTCCTCGCCCCCGCCTTCCCCGCGCCGATCGGCCAGCCACTTGAGCAGTCCATCCATCCCGGCATCGCGACGCCGTCCAAAGGCGTGCAGCAGCTCCGCCAGATGCAGCAGGTTGGTCAGGCGTCGTTCCCCATCGGCATAGCGCAGCAGACGCATCGCCACCTGTTCCTCGGCGAGCAACTGGCGGAACATGCGGATGAATCCGTGCTCCAGCCACAATTCCCGGTAGCCGTGGAACCGCTCCAGCTGAATTTCCCAGCTGTGACCGTCACGGCTGGACGCATCCAGCTCCTGGGCAGAACGACCGAGCATCTCGGTGACCAGCGCGGCACGCACCAGCGCCTCGCGACCCGGTTCTGACACCGCCATCAGCACCCGTTCGATCTCTTCGGCTTCCCGGGAATGGAATACGTTGTCCTGGGCGCGCTGCACGCTGACCACGCCCAACCGGGCCAGGCTTTGGCGAACCATGCGCCCCTGGGTATGACTGCGCACCAGTACTGCGATGTCGCCTCCCGAAATCCGGTGGGAACCGACATGGGCACGCCCTTCCCGGCCTGCATTCAACAAGCGCGCAATCTCCGCCGCCGTCGCCTCGGCGCAGCGGCTATTCGCCACGCCCTTGGTCAGGGATCTTCCATCCCCCCGGCGGGATAGAAACCAGATCTGCAGCGCGTTGCCGACCTGTCCGTCCACACGCAGCTGTTCGGGCTCGCGGGAAGGTGCGTGGGCCGCAGTGAACTGGATGTCCTCGAAAACGAACGGATGGGATCCTGCCGCGAACACGGCGTTGACAGCCCGAATCAACTCTGGCGTGGAACGCCAGTTGGTATCCAAGGTGTAGCGCTCCCGGGCTGCCGCCTGGGCCTTGAGGTAGGCGAAGATGTCCGCCCCACGGAAGCTGTAGATGGCCTGTTTGGGGTCGCCCACCAGAAACGCCGGCAGGTCGGAGCCCCCATAGATCCGGTCGAAGATGTCGTACTGCACCGGATCGGTATCCTGGAACTCGTCGATCAGCGCGGCCCGATAGCGCGACCGCAGGTTGCGCGCCAGCATCCCGCCCTGCTCTGCGACAAGGGCGCGCTGCAGGCCGGTGAGCAGGTCTTCGTAGGACTGCAGGCGGCGCTCCGCCTTGCGGGCCGGCAGCTGTTCGTTGCACAGCTGCAGCGCACGCATGCGAAAATCCGCGCGATAGGCGTCCAGAGCGGCATCCAGCCCGGCGGCGGCATCCACCAGCTCGTTGCACAATTCGAAGAACGGATGTTCCGGCGGTGCGCCGTTCTTCTTCACCGATGCCGCCAGCTCCCGGGCGCTGAACTTCACCAGCTTGTCGAAGCGAGCCGGACCGGGCTCTTCCGGGTCCAGGAACAGCTCCATGCCGGCCAGCCAACCCGCAATGGAGGCTTTCCTGTACTTGTTGCCATTGAGCCCGTCGGCATCCAGCAGCAGCGCGGCGACCCGCTCGCGGTCGCCCTGCCAACTGGCCCGTGCCGCCTGGAAAGCCGACCTGTACCGCGCTTGTGCTGCCGACCAATCGGCAGCCGCGGGCCGCAGTATCGGCAGCAACGGTCGACCGGCGTAGGCGCGTATGGACGCCGCCAGTTGGTCGGGGTCGCGGAACCCGTCCACGATCGCTGCCGTCTCCAGGGGCGAGGCGGCCTCTACCTCCCGACGCCAGAAATCCTCCACCACTTCCAACAGCAGGTCCGCTTCGTCCGCCAGCAATTCGGTTTCGAACGGCACAGCCGACTCCAGAGCGCTGTCGGCGAGCGCCCGCTGACAGAAGCCGTGAATGGTGAAGATGGCCGCTTCGTCGAAACCACGTATGGCGCTAAGCAGACGGTCCCGGGCACCCTCCCTGTCGTGCCAGCCCCGGATGATGCGGCGACAGAAGTCGTCGTCCGAATCCCCCTCGTCCAGAGCCTGTCGCACCTCCACCAGACGGCTGCGGATACGATCCCTGAGCTCTTCGGTCGCCGCCTTCGTGTAAGTCACCACCAGGATCCGGTCCACCGGAATACCCGACTCCACCACCAGCCGCACATACAGCCCGGCAATGGTCCAGGTCTTGCCCGTCCCGGCGCTGGCCTCGATCAGGTTCAGGCCGTCGAGCGGCACATCGTAGACATCGAGCGCGGTCAGCCCGCCGGCGGCCATCACGCATCCTCCCGGCAGGCCAGGAACGGCTCGTAGACCTGGCGGGCCAGCTCCCGGAATTCGTCGTCCAGCGGATCGCAACCCCTGAACGCAAGCTGGTAGTAAGGATTGTCGCCCTCGCCCCGCACGAAATCGTTCCCCTCCCAGGTGTTTCGCGCCTTGCCGTCATTGTCCGATTTGGCGTTCACGTACTGGAATGCGCTGCGCGGAAAGAAATGCAGGGGCACCCGAAGACCACGCCAGTAGGCGTCGGTCAATTGTTCCAGCAACGCGGAAGCGTCGCCGACCGGAGCCAGGGCGATGTCCTCGTTTTCGGCTATGAAACGGCTCTGGCAGGCAACCCCTGCCGGGGCAACGCAGTTGAGTAGCAGGTGACGGATCCACAGTCTGACCCAGTCGATGGGGCCGGCTTCGGCCAATCGAAACTCCACCAGACCGCCGGAAGAGACTCCAGTCAGAGCGCCGCTCAACCGCACCTGGCCAAAGGCCAGGTCCACCGGTACCGTTCGGGTGCTTGCCGGCAGGCACATGGCCAGCCGCTCGGCCAGCGGGCGGACCACCGCGTCCTGCGCCGCCATCGCCATCTCGCCGACCCCTCCGTGGGGCAGCAACCCGGCAGCCCGGGCCAGCGCCACCGGCCTCTCCGCGCCCTCCCCCGCCAGCCGGCTTTCCAGCAGCAGGCTGCGGATCCGCCGGCGGGCGTCGTAGTCCAGCCGGAACGGCTCGTGGGTCTCCAGCAGACCATCCTGCTCCTCCAGGCGGATACCGAGCCGCTCGCGCAAAAAGAAACGCGCGGGGTGAACGAAAAACGCCGCCAGCCGCTCCACATCCACTGTCCGCCAGCTTTCGTCAGGCGGGGGCAGTTCGTCAGCGACCAGCGGCACGCTCTCCACCCGCACGCCCTGGGCAGCGCGACTGGCATCGCACAGCTCCCTGGAGTAGCTGAACAGGGGCCCATCCCCTTGGAAATAGCGGGGGCTGAACGGCTGCAGGGGATGCTTGACCACCAACCGGTCTCGCACCGGAGTGCCATCGGGTGTCTCGAAGCCCTGCTCGACATAGTCCAGCAGCTCGCTGACCAGCACCGACGGCGGTACGGTACTGTTGTCGCGGATGTTCTGCCCCACGTAGCTCATGTACAGGCAACGTCGGGCGGACAACAGGGTTTCAAGAAACAGGTAGCGGTCGTCGTCCCGGCGGGAGCGGTCGCCCCGACGGAATCCGTCCGCCATCAGGTCAAAGCTGAGGGGCCGGTTGGCACGGGGCACACTGTCGTAGTTCATGCCAAGCAGAGCGATCACCGGATGGGGAATGCTGCGCATGGGCACCATGGCGCAGAAGGTCACCCCGCCGCGCAGAAACCTGCTGCCCTCCGCGGGGGCGCCCAGGCCGTGTTCAAGATGGGCCTGGGCCACGTCCGCGGTGACCGGCGTATCGAAGCCGCCGCGCCGGGCCTGCTCGCGCAGGGCCTCGATGGCGTTGCGGATGGCCTGGCTTTCCGGTTCCTCTTCTTCCGCGGGCAGGAAAAACGCGTCCAGCAGCCAACCCAACTCGTCCGCCCAACGGGAGACGGGCTGGCGGCCGGTGAGCCGATGCCCCGCTTCCACCGCTGCATCGACGAACTCGCACAGCCGCCCCAGCACCTCCGCTTCGCTGCCATCCACCTCATAGGGCAGCGTGCCTGCGAACAGCTCGCCGTCGGCCGGCAGCGCCACGCCCAGCAGCAGGCGATCCAGTCCCTGCCGCCAGCTGTGTTCGCCGGTGGCGGGCAACCCCAGCCGTTCCCGGTGATGGGCGTCGATACCCCAACGGATGCCGGATTCCCGGATCCAGCGATGCACCACGGCCAACTCGTCCTCCTGGAAACCGAACCGGCGCCGCACGGCGGCGGTCTCCAGCAGGCCGGTCATGCTGTCGGCATCGAAGCGGCTGTCGCGCAGTGCCAGCAGACCCAGAAAAGTGGCCGTCAGCGGGCTCTCCGATGCCAGCGGACGGTCCGCGATGGAAAACGGAATATGGCGCTCGTCCCGGGCGCTGGAGAACACCGCTTCGATATAGGGCGCGTACTGGTCGATGTCCGGTGTCATGACCAGCACGTCCGAGGCCCGCAGGTCCGGGTTGTCGGCGAACAGCCGCAGCAACTGATCGTGCAGCACTTCGGCCTCGCGCATCGGACCGTGACAGGCGTGGATCTGCACGGAGCGGTCATCGGCCGCCACCCGGGAACGGACCCCGCCGGTGGCGCCGCGATCGTGCAGGTTCAGTATGTCGCTCTGAATCCGCGCCAGCAGTCCTTCTCCCCGCGGTTCGGCATAGCTGTCGGTCTCCTCCCCCCCGAGTTCCTGCAGCAGATCGATGAAATCCCGACCCTGTTTTCCCAGGGACGCCAGCAAGCTGTTGCCCGTTTCGAAATGCAATGCCTGCTGCGCCTGGGAGGAGTGCCTGGCGATGTCGCGCTCGGCCATCACATCCCCCCAATACTCCCGACAGGGGTTGAGCACGAACAGGTGAAGGTCGGTCAGGGTACCCAGGTGCTGGAGCACGGTCATGTAGGTGGGCGAAAGGGAAGCGAGTCCGAACAGCACGGCCCGCTCGGGAAGTCTCTCGGCCACCGCCTCGTCGCGCTGCACGGCGGCCACGAACCGGTCCAGCACCCGGACCCAGTGTGGGTCGCCGGCTTCGGCGAGTCGGCGCCAGAGCACGGCCTGCCAGTGGTCACCCTCGCCCCCTTCCCACGCGCGGATCCAATCGGGACGGTAGACCTGATACTGGTCGAACAACCCGGCGATGCGCTCGGCAAGATCGTAGGCGCGCCGATCGTCGCCGGCGGCAAGGTAGGCCTGCAGGACCGGTACGGCGCCGCCTTGTTCGCCCGCCTGCAGTTGCTTCAGCACCCGCCATTTTAGAACCGCCGGGTCGAATGCGGAACGTGTCGGCACCTGATCCAGAACCGCCTCGAACATGGACCACACGAACTCCGCCGGAAAGCGGAAACGGGTGTTGGCCAGCACGCCCTGCCGTTTGGCCAACTCCAGGGACAACCAGCGCGCCATACCGTGGTTCTGCACCACCACGTCTTCCGGCGCCAGCGGTACGCTCGGCGGCTGGTCGAGCACACCGGCCAGATGTCCGGCCAGGGCTTCCAGACGATTGCCGTAGTGAATGGTCAGCATAGGGTTCTAAGGCGTCGCGGGTCAGATGATCTGCCCGCTCCATGGTACCCGATTGCGCCTGCCATTGGCCCAATCGGCTCAGGGTATTTGATTCCCTTCCACACCGTTGACGCACCCTTTGTATTTCGTCGGCATCCGCCGTGGAGCTTTCGCCGCCCTCGTCGGGCCGTGCGGTGTCCGGATCATTACCATCCCGCAATTGTCCAACAAATTGCACTTCCCTCGGGATAATCTTGCAGCCATGTATCTCCACGGAAAGAGATCGCCCCGGGCGACCCATTGGATGCTGGCCGTCGCCCTGCTGCTGACCGCAGCCGGCGCTTCGGCCGCCGGCGGTGTAGTGAGCGCCCGCAGCCACACCGTGACGACCCGCCTGTCGGCCTACGCGCGGGTGGCCCCGGTCGCCGTGCTCAACGTGCGCGCGCCGCTGACCGGGATCGTGACCGGGCTGAAGGTCAGGCCGGGTGATCCGGTCCGATCCGGCCTCGCGCTGACCCGCCTGAGAGGCCCCGCCGTCAAGGCCCGACTGGCCGCGCGGCGCGATGCGGTACGCAGCGCCCGGGCGGCGCTGGCGGCGGCCCGCAAGACCCTGGCGGTCCGGAAGCGCAAACTCACGCTGCGCCTCAGCACGCAACAGGCAGTGGATCAGGCCCGGGCCGCGCTCACCGAAGCGCAGGCCAATCTGGACAACGCGCGCAGCCACCTGCAGGCGGTCACTGAAATGACACGCCTGCGCAGCGCCGGCAATGGCTCGGTACTGTCGGTCAGGGTCGCCAACGGCGAACGGGTCAAAGCGGGCCAGGTGCTGCTCACGGTGCAGCCCGCCGGCGGCCTGTGGCTGACCGCCGAGTATTATGGAACTGCCGCCGCCTCGGTGCATGCCGGCATGCACGGGCGGTTCGTGCCGGCCGACGGCGGGCCCGCTGTTCCCGTGAAGGTGCACAGCGTGGTCGGTGCGGTGGAGTCGGACGGCGGCGAAACGGTCGGCCTGACAGCCACTGCCGCTTCCCCGTCCTGGCGCAACGGCGAGGCGGGCACGGTCACCCTGGAAGGCGCCAGCCAGATCCTGGCAGAGGTTCCCACGCCGGCCCTGGTGCTCGACCAGGGACGCTGGTGGGTGCTGGTGCACACTGCCGGCGCCAATCACCGCCGCGCAGTCGTCCCCGGCCCTACGCGCGGCGGATGGACCGCCATCAGGCAAGGCCTGCAGCCGGGCACCGCGGTCGTCGTGCAGAACGCCTACCTGGAGTTCCATCGGGAGGTGTCCCGGCACTACCAGCCGCCCGATTGATATCCATGGCGACCACCGGGAACCTGAAGGCACTGCTGACGCGGCCCCTGCTGTGGGCGTTGCTGTACGGCGCGCTGGTCGTGTATGGGATCTATGCCCTGGAGCACATTCCCATCGAAGTGCTTCCCCGCTTCGACTTCCCCCAGATCAGCGTCGTCACGCACTATCCCGGCGCCAGCGCCACCGAACTGGAGTCGCTGATCGTACGCCCCATCGAAAGCCAGTTGCTCGCCCTCCCGGACCTGGTCAGCGTGCGCTCCACCATGGGACACGGTGAAGTCCAGACCGATGTCCGCTTCAGAAACGATACCCACGCCCAGACGGACCTGCAGGCGGTGAACAGCGCCATCGATCGCGCCCGCGGCCGGCTGCCTGCTGCGGCCCACCCTTACGCGGAGATCATGGGCAACGCCATCAACGAGGTGGCCGATTACACCGTCAAGATTCCTCCGCAGGTGGCGCCGGCGGCCGTGCAACGGGCCATCCGCACCCGTGTGGCACCTGTCCTCAGGGCCCTGCCCGGCGTACAACGGGTGGAAGTGTACGGCCCCGGCAACGAGGCGCTATGGGTGCAGCCGAACCTCAACGCGCTGCACCACTACGGCGTGCCGGTAACCGCCCTGGTGGATGCCATCAAACAACATGTGCTGCTCGGCCCGGGAGGCTACCTGTCCCGTGGCCACCAGCACATACTGATCGAGGCGCGCAGCCTCCCTGCACACGTTGCCGAACTGGAGCAGATTCCCGTTTCCGGGCAGCACGGTCCCATCGACCTGCGAAGCCTGGCCCGGGTCGTGCGCGCATCGGTACCGGTCCAGCATGCCGTGTACCTGGACGGTCGACCCAGCGTTGCGGTTACTGTCCTCAAACAGCCCGGGGCGTCCACCGTACCGGTGGCCCAGGCAGTGGCCCGCACGCTGGCGAGCACGGAAGACCAACTGCCCAAGGGCGCGCACTGGGTGCGCACCTACAGCCAGGGACACCTGGTCCACCTTATCTTCTCGGACCTGGGCCGCAACCTGCTGGTGGGTGCCGGGCTGGCCGTGGCGGTGTTGCTCTGGGTACTGGGCGCCGGCCGGGGAATCTGGGCGCTGGCATTCAGTATCCCTCTGTCCCTGCTGCTGGGCATCGCCGGCCTGTACGCCGGCGGCCACAGCCTGGACCTGATGACGCTCGGGGCATTGACGGTGGCGGTCGGACTGCTTGCCGATGACGCCATCATCGTGCTGGAGAGCATCTACCACCGCTGGGAAGGCGGCGCGGCGCACTGGGACGGCATCCTGCAGGGCGTACGGGATATCGTCGGCCCCGATGTCACCGGCACACTGACCACCGTATCGGTGTTCGTGCCGCTGTTGTTCGTCGGCGGCATCGCGGGGCTGTTCTTCATCCCCTTCGCCCTGGCCATGGCCCTGGCGCTGATCGCCTCGCTCGCCATCTCCCTGACCCTCATTCCCCTTGCCCTGGGCTTCATCAAAGCCCATCCGCCCACCCACATGACGCTCGCGGGCCGGACGTTGGAGAAGTTGCGCCGACTGAATACCCACCTGTTCGAGCTGGTGCTGCGGCACCCGCGCTGGAGCCTGCTGGGGTGTATCGGCCTGCTTGCCGGAAGCGTGGCGGGCCTGCTTCTGGTGCCCATGGATTTCCTGCCGTTGCCCAACGAAGGCGTCATGCTGGAGAGCTTCAGCCTGCCGCCCGGCACAGCCCTCACCCAGACCGAGGCGACCGTGGGCAGCATGACCCGCCGACTGCGCGCCGACCCGGCAGTGGCGCACACCTTTGCCCGCATCGGATCGGCGACCGGCACCGCCTACACCGAGCCTTCCTATGCGGGCGAAATCCAGATCGTCCTGAAGCCGGACATCAACGTGAACAGTCTGGACCGCATCGGCAAGCGTCTGCTTAAAGACAGCCGCACACCGGGGGTGCAACTGGGTCTGGACACGCCCACCATCGAACGCACGGGTGAAAGCCTCTCCGGCCTGCCGCAGCCTTTCGTGGTGCGACTGTTCGGAAACCGCATCGCCACTCTGCGCACCCTGTCCGCAAAAATAGCCCGCAGGTTGAGGCATGTCGCTGCACTCTCGGATATCTTCAACAACGACGCCTACCCGATCACCCAGTTGCAGCTGCTGCCCAGGCGCCGCGCCATGGCCGCCTATGGTTTGACGCCGGCGTCCCTGTACCGACAGGTCGAACCGCTGATCGGCGGGCAAGTCTTGTCCGAGGTCCCCGACGGCAGCTATCCCCTGGACATCTATCTGCGCCTGGCGGGTGCGCCACAGGACTCTCTGTCCGCCCTGCGCCGTCTTCCCATTCACACCGCCGGCTGGACGCCCCTGGGCCAGTTGGCGACGCTGAAGCTGGTGCCGACGCCCAACCAGATCCGACATATCGATGGTGCGCGCGCACTGGAAATCCTGGCCACCCCCACCAGCTCCCTGGGCCACGCCATCGCCGCGGCCAAACATGCCCTGGCCGGTCTGCATCTGCCGCCGGGGTATCGTGTGTCGTTCGGAGGTCTGTTCGCCCAGATCGAGCATGCCGCGCTGGGCTTGGCCCTCGCAGGCGTGGCCGCATTCGTGCTCATGGTGGGCATTCTGGTGCTGCAGTTCGACGGACTGCTGGTGCCGGGCCTGCTGTTGCTGCAGATTCCGCTGGCCCTCACGGGCGGCGCCCTTGCGCTGGTGCTGAGCGGCGTCGGCCTGAATGCTACCGGCCTGGTGGCCTTCCTGACGCTGATCGGCATCAGTCTCAATCACGGTATCGTGCTGCTCCACCGGGTCCGGCGCAATGAAGCCGGCGGCATGGCGGCGGACGAGGCCGTTCGGGAAGCCGTGCAGGTACGCTTTCGCCCCATCGTGCTGACCACGCTCACCGCCGTGCTCGGGATGCTGCCCACCGCCGCCGGCTGGGGGGAAGGTGCGGCCCCCGAGCAGGGGCTTGCCGTCGTGGTTCTCGGGGGCATCCTGTGGAGCGCTCTGCTCAGCACCAACCTGATCCCGGCCCTGTATCTGCATCGCCGCAACAAGCAACTGACCAAGGCCGCCGCCCGGTAACCGCACAACGGCCGGTCCGGATCACATCCCACTTCAACGGACACGAGCCGCCACACGCTACCCGACACCGCGGTTCACCTCGAGATCATCGCTCCACGGACACGGGCCGCTTGGACCCGTCCATCGGACCGGCTACCATGGCGGCATCGAGGGAAGCCATGCGCGTCGCTCTGTTCGTTACCTGTCTCGTCGACCTGTACCGCCCGCGGGTGGGAT
>CAZNBB010000043.1:0-27522 GCA_964571225.1 uncultured Gammaproteobacteria bacterium | reverse complement strand
ATGTGCTTCGAGTGCGACAACTGCGTGATCTACTGCCCGCAGGATGCGGTGTTCCGGGTCAAGAAGGACAAGCGCACCACCGGCCGCTACGTCGATACCGACTACGCAAAGTGCATTGGTTGTCACATCTGCTCCGATGTGTGCCCCACCGGCTACATCGACATGGCTCTCGGGGAGTAAACAGGTCTCACCATGACTGCGAGCTGGAAATCTCTATACCGGACCCTGCTCATTCTGGCAGGGCTTGCGCTGACGGCACTCTCCGGTGCCGCCAGCGCCGGTGCGCCGCTGGGTCCGGTCATACCGCCGGCCCAGCGCGACTACTCCAAGACCCAGCGCTGCGTGCGGCCGGTCGAGGACATGCGGAAGAATCACTTTAAGTACCTTCTGCATCACCGCGACCAGGTCGTCCATGAGGGCATACGCACACCGCAGTTCAATCTCCAGGACTGCATCAACTGTCATGCGACGCGCAAGCCCGACGGCCAGGCCATTCGCATCGACAGCCCCGGCCAGTTCTGCTTCAACTGCCACAAGTACGCCGGCGTGCAGATCGACTGTTTCGAATGTCACTCCGACCTGCCGTCCACCCCGGACAGCCATTTCCATAAGCTGGGCGGTGACTACGGTCCTCATCACATCCGCTACAGCCGGAACGACCTCGTCTCTCCCACGACCCTGGAAGCCCTGGCGAGCAAAGGAGCCAAGAAATGAGCGGTAGCACAACGGATCAGGACACTGATACCTCGCGCCGCCGTTTCCTGGGGACGGTGGCTGGCGGTGTCGCCGCCCTGACGGTGGCGCCCGGCGTCCTGCTGGTGCGCACTGCCGAGGCCAAACCCAACTCCCAGCCTGTGTCCAGTGCCGTGCGCTGGGGGCTGCTGGTCGACACCGACAAGTGCTCCAAGGGCTGCGATGCGTGCGTCAGCGCCTGCGACAAGGAACATGGTCTGTACAAGACAGGCCCTGCCGAAGACCAGGCCCAGTGGATACGCAAGGTGGAGGTAAAGAATCCGAACACCGGGTATGCGTTCTCGTTGCCCGTGATGTGCCAGCATTGCGAGCATCCTCCGTGCGTGGACGTTTGTCCTACGGGCGCCTCCTTCCGCCGTGCCGACGGCATCGTGCTCGTTGACCGGCATATCTGCATCGGTTGCCGTTACTGCATGATGGCCTGCCCGTACAAAGCACGCTCGTTCGTGGCCGAGAACCTGCATAATCAGGTCCCGGACAGCCCGCGAGGCAAGGGCACGGTGGGCGGCTGCAACATGTGCGTACATCGTGTGGACGAGAACGAGAATCCCGCCTGTGTCGACGCCTGCGATGCCGATGGTCACAAGGCGCTGATTTTCGGCGACCTCAAGGATCCCAACAGCGAGATATCCCAGCAACTCGCCAAGTACAAGACCACGCAGATTCGCGAAGACCTGGACCTTGATCCGGGTGTGTACTACCGCGGCATCTAGGCTGCTCGTAGCTGCCGACCAAAACCGACTGGAAGACCATGAAACCGAAGATTCACTACCGGGAAATCGAAGGACATTCAGCGGCGTACTGGATCATGGTGGCCGTATTCGGCGCATTGGTGGTCGCCGGAATGCTCTCCAGCTACTACATGGAACACAACGGCCACTGGGTGACCGGCATGAACAACCAGATCGTCTGGGGCATGCCCCACGTGTTCGCGGTGTTCCTTATCGTGGCAGCGTCCGGCGCGCTGAATGTGGCGTCCATCGGCTCGGTGTTCGGCAAGACGGCCTACAAGCCGCTCGCCCCCCTGTCCGGTCTTCTCGCCATTGCTCTGCTGCTGGGCGGTCTCACTGTGCTGGTCCTGGACCTGGGGCGCCCCGATCGCCTCATCATTGCCATGACCCACTACAACTTCAAATCCATCTTTGCCTGGAACATCTTCCTGTACACAGGCTTCATGGGCGTGGTCGCGGTCTACCTGTGGATGCTCATGGAACGGCGCATGAACCGGTTCAGCAGGCCCGCAGGCATGGTCGCCTTCGTCTGGCGCATCATCCTCACCACCGGCACCGGCTCCATCTTCGGCTTTCTCATTGCCCGGGAAGCCTATGACTTCGCGCTGCTGGCGCCCATGTTCGTAATCATGTCGTTCTCCTTCGGGCTGGCCATCTTTCTGCTGGTGTTGATGGCTGCCTATCGCTGGACCGGGCGTCCGCTGGGCGACGGCGTCGTGATGCGTTTGAAGAATCTGCTCGGCGTGTTCATCGCGGCCGTCCTTTACTTCGTCCTGGTGTATCACATCACCAAGCTCTACATGACTGCCCACCACGGCATCGAACGCTTCATCCTGCTGGATGGTGGCATCTACACCGCACTGTTCTGGGGCGTGCAGATCGTACTCGGCAGCCTGGTTCCCCTGGCACTGCTGTACCATCCCCGCCTGGGCAAATCCCGCACCGTGGTGGGAACCGCGGCCGTGCTGGTGATCATCGGCGGATTGGCCCAAGTGTACGTGCTGATCATCGGTGGCCAGGCCTATCCGCTGCAACTGTTCCCGGGCATGGAGGTCTCCAGCTCGTTCTACGACGGTATCGTCAACAGCTATACCCCCAGCTTCCCCGAGATCGTACTGGGTATCAGCGGGATGGCGCTCGCCATGGCAATCGTTTCCATCGGCATCAAGGTACTGCGCTTTCTCCCCGAGTCCCTTGAGGACAGCCTGGTGGATCCCCATCATCCTCTGGAAGTCCTGGCATCCGACGATGCCGCACCCGAGCCTGTCGAAAGCTGAAACCGGGGCGGACGGTCGCGCCGCCAGGCGCGATCTGCCCCGGGTTTGCACCGGCCCGGCCATCCGCCATGAACCGCCTGCTGCTGTCCGCCGCTCATAAATCGTCCGGGAAGACGACCGTCACCCTGGGGTTGTGTGCCGCTTGGGCGGCCGGCGGCCTGAAAGTCCAGGCATTCAAGAAGGGACCCGACTACATCGACCCGATGTGGCTCTCCCGGGCCGCCCGACGACCCTGCCACAACCTGGATTTCTACACCATGGGCCGGTCCGAGATCCTTGCAACGGTCGGCCGTTTCGGCGCGGACTCCGACATCGCCCTGGTGGAAGGCAACAAGGGCCTCTACGACGGCCTGGACCTGGACGGCAGCAACAGCAACGCCGCTCTCGCCAAACTGCTGCAGGCACCCGTGGTGCTGGTACTCGACGCCCGCGGCATGACCCGGGGCATCGCACCCCTCATTCTCGGTTATCAGGCATTCGACCCGGACGTCCGGATAGCCGGCGTCATCCTCAATCAACTCGGCGGGCGCCGGCACGAAAGCAAACTGCGTGCGGTCATCGAGCACTATACCGATGTCCCCGTGGTCGGGGCCGTCCATCGCGACCCGGAATTGCAGATTGTCGAACGCCACCTCGGGCTGATCCCGGAAAACGAAGCCGAAGCCGCGCTGGCCATGGTCGACCGCATCGGGCGCCGCATCGCGTCCCAGGTGGACCTTGAGCGGCTGCTGGAGCTGGCCCGCAGCGCGCCTCCGCTAGAGGAGCACGCGCCCCTGCCGATCGAGTCGGCTCCGGACCAGCCGCCTGTGCGTATCGGCGTAGCCCGGGACGCCGCCTTCGGGTTCTATTACCCGGGCGATCTGATGGCCCTGGAGCGCGCCGGTGCGCAGATCGTGCCCATCGACATGCTGGCAGCCGACGCTCTGCCGGATATCGACGGACTTTTCATCGGCGGCGGGTTTCCCGAGACCAAGATGGCGGAACTGGAAGCGAACGCCGCCTTGCGCGCTCAGATCAAATCCGCCATCGACAACGGCCTGCCCGTCTACGCCGAATGCGGCGGCCTGATGTACCTGTGCCGGACTCTGTCCTGGGGCGATCGGCAATGCCGGATGGTGGGTGCGATTGCCGCCGATGCGGTCATGTGCGAGCGCCCTCAGGGCCGCGGCTATGTGCAGCTCGAGGAGACCGGAGAGAGCCCGTGGGCCGCTGCCGAACAGGAGCGCATCGCTGCCCACGAGTTCCACTATTCACGCCTGGAAAATCTGCCTCCGGATACCCGCTTCGCGTATCGCGTCGTGCGCGGAACCGGCGTGGACGGCAGCCACGACGGTATCGTGTACAGAAACCTGCTCGCCTGTTACGCTCATATGAGAGACGTACAGAACAACCATTGGGCCGCGCGATTCGTACAATTCGTGCGCCGCTGCGTGCAGAACGCCAGTGACGCGCCGGCGGATATCGAACCGCCGCCGGACCCCTCTTCCAACCAACGCCAGTACGGAGTCGTCAACCCATCATGATTACTGTTACCGCCGCAGCCGCCGCCCAGATCCGCACCGCAGCCAAACAGGGCCACGCGGAAGGACTGGCCCTGCGTATCGCCGCCAAGCGTGCCGCGGACGGGCGCATCGAATACGGCATGGGCTTCGACGACACCGGCCGTGAAGATGACCTGCAATTCGATTCCGAAGGCGTTCAACTGGTCGTCGCCCCCATGAGCCTGGAACTGCTTTCGGGCACCGTGATCGACTATGTGGAGCTGAACCCCGGCGAATTCCAGTTCATTTTCATGAACCCGAACGATCCCGATTATGTTCCGCCCCAGGGGGACTCTACCCCTCACTGACCGATGCCATGAGCCCGCAGCGTAAATCCGAGCATTTCGACCTGGTGGTGGTCGGAAGCGGCCCCGGGGGTTACAAGGCCGCAATCAGCGCTGCGCACATGGGCAGGCGCGTGGCGCTGGTGGAAAAAGGGCTCGAAGGCGGCACCTGCCTGAATCACGGCTGTATCCCCAAAAAGACATTGCTCTATATGGCCGGGCTCATCGAGGACGTCAACGCCCTCAACGGCCGCGGCATTCTGGGCTCTATCAAAGGGGACTTCTACGCCGCCCTGGCCCACAAGGAACAGGTGATCGCCAATATCCGGGACAACTTCCCCGTCTGGCTCAAACGACTCGGGGTGCGGGTCTACAAGGGAAGGGCCCGGCTGGCCGGGCCTCGCGCACTGACCGTCAACACCTCCTGCGGCAAGCGACTTTCCCTGCAAGCCGACCGGATCATCCTCGCCACCGGCTCCGAGGCCGCCCCTTTCGCCGGCTGCCCGACCGACGGCGAGCGTGTCATCAATTCCAGGGATTTCATGCTGAACCTGCGTGCCATTCCGCGCTCGGTCTTGTGTGTGGGCGGCGGCGCGATCGGCGTCGAGCTGGCCTTCCTCATGCACCAGTTCGGAGCCCGCGTCACCATTGTCGAACGGGGCGCCCGCCTGCTGGACAAGCCCTGTATCCCCGAGCGGGCCAGCAATACGCTGGAGCGCAAGTTCCGCCGCATCGGGGTCGAGGTGCGCAAGAACATCACGGTCAGGTCGCGGGAAGTCCATGGCGGCAGCGTGCTGGTGCACTTCACGGACGGCTCCTCCGAAACCTTCGAACAGGTGTTGGTCGCGGTGGGCAGACGTCCGCGTATACGGGATCTGGGACTGGAGCAGGCCGGTATCGAGGTCGATGCTCGGGGCTTCATCGTCACCAACGAGTATCTCCAGACGACGGCGCCGGAAATCTATGCGGTCGGCGACGTCAAGTTCGGGCCCATGACCGCCAACGCCGCCCTGCACGACGCGAAGATTGCCGCCACCAACGCCGTTTCCGGCAACCAGCTGCGGGCCAACTACAACCGGGTTCCGATCGTCATCGACTCGGCTCTGGAGATCGCCGCTGTCGGATTGACCGAGCTGCGGGCCGAAGACGCCGGCTTCGAACCCGATACCGCCCGTGCCAATTTCAGCGGCTCCCCCAAGTCCCGCGGACGTCACGACACCGAAGGGTTCATCGAGGTGGTCCACGACGAGGAAACCGGCCAGATGCTCGGCGGCTGCATTGTCGGCCCGGAGGCAGGCGAGCAGATCCACATGTTGACGGCGGCCTGTCAGTCACCCAAAGGTCTTTGGTTCCTAAAGGAAATCAGCTACAGCCACCCGTCCTGGTGCGAGGAGCTGGAGAACGCCATCGATCCCTACATGGCTTCATTCATTCAGTCCGAAAGATCCATATTCCGGCCTGGTATTTACGCCATGCCCTGAGGCCGGCGGACCAAAAAGCTCGCACCTCATACTCTCAGTCCATATAATACTAACGGTTACAGTTATATTAAGATTCAAGATCAGGCGCAGCGTGTGGTCTGATTTGCCCAAGGGGGTCCGCCCATTGGCCACCAAAGCACGGTCGCAAGCCGGTACGAGGGGTCGGGGCCTCAGTATGTGGATGGTCCCTCCAGCGTCCGGCTGGCGTCGCAAAGCCCGTAGCGGTACCAACCGACTGATACTTGCCCTGCTGGGCGGCGTCGCCCTGTTCTTCCTGCTGTCCATCGCCGCCGCCTGGCTGGCCGATCCCTTCGCCGAGTCCGCATGGCCGCTGATCCTGCAAGGGATATTGCTGGTGGGCGCCTGCGCCCTGCTCGTCACCGCGGCTCGTCTGATCAACCGGGATCTGCTGCTGCCCCTGACCCATCTGCGAAACTGGGCCCTGCGCATGCGCGGCGGAAATCTCACCGCCCGTATCCCTCTGCCTGTGCGCGGCGAGTTCGTGGAGTTGGTGCAGGACATCAACGACCTGGGGGATTCGGTTTACTCCCTGTCCCACGACATGCAAGCCATGGTCCGCAAGGAAATGAACCGGGCCGAACAGAAGAACCGCTCCTTGCAGATCCTCTACGATGTCGCTGCCAGCATGAACGTGTCCCGCGACCTGGACGATCTTCTGACCCGCTTTCTGCACAGTCTCAAGGACGTGGTGAACGCCCGCGGGGCCGCCGTGCGGCTGCTGAACGACGACGGCCAGATGCATCTGCTGATGAGCATCGGACTGACCAGCGAAGCCGCCGAGCGCGAGCAGGTTCTGCCCAGCCAGCAATGCATGTGCGGACGGGCGGCTCAGGACGGTACGGTCCACTTCAAGGAAAATCTGCAGGAATGCGAGAAGCTGGCCGGCGCCCGTTTTTTCGACGAGGGCGATGTCGGCTTGATCGCGGTGCCGCTGCAGTATCGCGGACGCACCCTGGGGATCTACAACCTGTTCGTCGACCGGGAACAGATGCCCCAGGACGAGGACATGATCGACCTGCTCACCAGCGTCGGCCGACACCTGGGCATGGCCATTGAGAAGGCGCGCATGGACGAGGAAGCCCAGCGCATCACGGTGATGGAGGAACGGACCCGACTGGCCCACGAGCTGCACGATTCCCTGGCCCAGTCCCTGGCCAGCCTGCGCTTCCAGGTGCGCGTCCTGGACGAGACCCTGCATCGCAACGAGGAAGCGGCCCTGTGGCAGGAACTGGAGCAGATTGAAAACAGCCTGGATGAAGCCAACAAGGAGCTGCGCACCCTGATCGAGCATTTCCGGGCGCCTGCCGGCCCCCATGGCCTGGTGCCGGCGGTCGAGCAGCTGGTGGAACGGTTCCGCAGCGACAGTTCCATACAGATATTCCTGCAAAAGGATTGGCGCAACGAGCAGCTGCCCGAAGGGATGCAGATGGAGATGATCCGCATCATCCAGGAAGCGCTGTGCAACGTGCGCAAACACAGCAAGGCCCACACGGTACGGGTGATGATGCGCAACGACGCCCAAGGCCGCTGTTCGGTACTGATCGAGGACGATGGCACCGGCATCGTCAAAAGGCCCCGCAAGAGCGCCGCCGGCGAGCATATCGGTCTGTCGATCATGGAGGAGCGGGCCAAACGAATGGGAGGCGAGCTTCGTATCGAAAGCGAACCGGGAGAGGGAACCCGTGTCATGCTGACCTTCCAAATCCCCCCTGCACCCGCGAACAATGGAGTGAGCGCGCTACAGCGAATGACCTCCAACGGATGACGTTATGAGCCTCCGTGTTCTGTTGATCGATGATCACACACTGTTCCGGGTCGGTCTTCTGGGCCTGCTGGAACACCGCGGTATCCAGGTTGTGGCGGCCGTCGGCGACGGCGCCGAAGGCTTGCGCCTCGCTCAGGAACTGAAGCCCGACGTCATTCTGCTCGACATGCGCCTGCCCGGCATGAACGGCATCGACGTGCTGCGCCAACTGCGCAGCACCGGCCTGACCATGCCTGTGGTCATGCTCACCACCAGCAGCAACGAGCAGGATCTGGTGGAATCCCTGCGCAGCGGCGCCCAAGGCTATCTGATCAAGGACACGGAGCCGGACGAACTGGTCGTGGCCCTGCGGGACATCATGGCCGGAAAGACGGTTGTCGCCCGCAATCTCGCCCCGGTACTGGTCAAGATCGTCCAGCGCGACGGTGCCGTTGCGGCGGAAAGCTCCGATCCCTTTTCGGACCTCACGCCCCGGGAAAGCGAGATCCTCGGTCTGTTGGCCGAGGGTCAGAGCAACAAGATGATCGCCCGCAATCTGGGTATTTCCGACGGCACCGTCAAACTGCACGTTAAATCGATCCTGCGCAAACTCGGCGTGCATTCGCGGGTGGAAGCCGCGGTTATCGCCGTGGAACAGGGCCTGCATTCCAATCGCGCTTCAGCCCTTCGGAGCGCAGATTGAGCGAACTGGAGCGCGCCAAACGCTACACGGATCTGATCGCCGACTGTCAGGCCCAGGTCCGTGAACTGATGCCCTGGGAGGTCGAGGAGTTTCTCGCCGGCAGTCCGGACGCCCTGCTGGTGGACGTCCGCGAGCCCTACGAATACCAGGCCATGCATATCGAGGGGGCCCTGAGCGTGCCCCGTGGCATTCTCGAGTCGGCCTGTGACTACGGCTATGAGGAGACCGTCCCGGCACTGGCGGCCGGCCGCGAGCGTGACATCGTCGTCATCTGCCGCTCGGGCTACCGCAGTGTGCTGGCCGCCTACACCATGCACCTGATGGGATTCCGCTCCACCTGCTCCCTGAAAACAGGGCTGCGGGGCTGGAACGACTACGAATTGCCGCTGGTGGACAGCGCGGGCCGGCCGGTGGACATGGAAGCCGCCGACGAGTACTTCACTTCACGGGTCCGCCCCGACCAACTTCCGCCTAAGGCCGGCTAGACCTCCGACTGCCAAGCATGGCCAACCGCTGTATGCTCACCGGTAGCCCCCACCCGTCGGCAGGGCTGTTCAGACGTAGGACTTGTGGTCCCGGCGGCGTCGTCCGGCCTGTTGAACCACTACACCATGAATATCTTCCATCCCATTGATTTCATAGGATTCATGGCCGGGGTTCAGCGGTCTGAGGAAGTACCGGTCGGCCTCAATGGCCAACTGCCGGAAGACATATTCGTCGTTGTGCTTCGCAACCACATAGCAGCCGTGCTCGATCACCCCCGCGGGGTCGACCACGATGATGCAGCCATCGGCAAATTCCGGCACCATGCTGTCGCCGAGCACCTGCAAGGCGAACAGTTCGCTGCCGCCGCAACTGCTTTCCATAATCGTCCTCCACGCCCGCTGTCCGGGCGACTCAATTTGCCCCGGAGAAGAGTTCCCGTCTAGTGCGGGACGGCAGCGTCGCCGGTTACGTCGGCGCCACCGAGTTCCGCCGGCGCTTCTTCGCCGGACCCGCCGGCAATGGCCGCCGGGTCTATGTCTCGCTCCGGCCGGAACCACTTGAGGCGCTCGTGCAACCGGACCACCTCCCCCACGATCGTCAGCGTGGGTGCGTGCACCTTCGAATCGGTGACGATCTGGGGAAGGGTTTCGAGCGTTCCAATCAACACCCGCTGCTCCCGGCTGGTGCCGCGTTCCACCAGCGCCGCCGGCGTACCGGCGGGCATGCCATGGGCGATCAGTTGGCGGCAGATGACGGCAATGCCGGTCAGGCCCATGTAGAACACGGCGGTCTGCCCCGGCTGTACCAGCTGAGTCCAGTTCAGGTCCAGACTGCCATCCTTCAGGTGGCCGGTGGCAAACACACAGGACTGGGCGTAGTCCCGATGGGTCAGCGGTATGCCCGCATAGGAGGCGCAGCCGGAAGCGGCGGTGATACCCGGCACCACCTGGAACGGAATGCCTTCCTCGGCCAGGATCTCGATTTCCTCGCCGCCGCGGCCGAAGATGAACGGGTCGCCCCCCTTGAGGCGCAAGACCCGCTTGCCCTGTTTGGCCAGATCCACCAGCAGGCGATTGATCTGGCCCTGGGGCACGACGTGGTTGTTGCGTTCCTTTCCGACGTAGATCCGCTCAGCGTCCCGGCGGGTGAGATCAACGATTGCCGGGGCCACCAGCCGATCGTAGACCACCACCTCCGCCTGCTGCATCAGCCGCAGGGCACGGAACGTGAGCAGATCGGGGTCGCCGGGGCCGGCCCCCACCAGATACACCTCGCCGGCCGGCGCCCCGTCGCCCTGAGCGCTCGCCAGAGCCTGTTCCAGATGGGCACGTGCTTCACCGTCCCTGCCGGCAAAGACCATTTCGGCCAGTGGCCCATTGAGCATGTCTTCCCAGAATCGCCGCCTGGCTTCGCCGTCCGGAATACGTTCCTTGACTGCGGGCCGGTAGGACTCGGCAAGGGCGGCGAGTCGTCCGTAGGCGGACGGAATCAGCGTTTCCAGCCGCGCGCGCAGCAGGCGGCCCAGCACCGGCGCCTTGCCGCCGGTGGAAACGGCCACCATCACCGGGGAGCGGTCCAGAATGGATGGCATGATGCAGGTGCACAGATCGGGACTGTCCACCACATTGACCGGCAGGCGCTGTGCGCGGGCCAGTTCCGAGACCTGGCGGTTGACGGCCGGTTGGTCCGTGGCGGCGATGACCAGCACCGCCTCACCGAGGTCAGCGGGCTCGAATTCCCGTGGCAGATGACGGATGCGCCCGTCGGCGGCTTCCTGTTCCAGCACCGTACAGAGCGCCGGGGCGACCACCGTCACGGCGGCGCCGGCCTGCTGCAGGAGGCGCACCTTGCGGGCAGCCACCACGCCTCCGCCGACGACCAGACAGGGCTCGCCACGAAGGTTATGAAAAAGAGGCAGATAATCCATAAGCGATCTCTCGCTCAATAAACCACATGAGCACAGCAGAATAGCGGGAGTCGATGCCTTGCGGCTGTTCCAGGTTGTTGCAGTTGCACTATCGGCAGATCAACATATCCTGCCACATTTGCAAAGCTTCTTTTATATCTCCACTGGCATAGTCCTATCGAATTCCGCTCCGTTACAATGCGGCCATGGAATTTTTCGCCCACGCCCGCAGGCCGAGTGACGAGCAGGCTCTGCAGCGCCACCTGACCGTTGCCAGCCTGCCCCGCTGGTGCCGGCTGATAGACAATGTCTGGGACGCAGATGCGGACCGGGGCGTCATGTATTGCGTCTGGGGCGAATTCCAGGTCCGTCGGGAGCCGATCCGTGGCGGCGTCAGGTTCACCCTGCCCGGCTGCCCCAACGGCGTGGCGTGGACCGTGACGGCCGGGTTGCCGCCGGCACCGGAAACGGTGGTGACCCACTGCACCATCAATCGCCCCGACCAGGCACCGGAGTTCGTCGAGAGCCTGCAGGCGTTCGTCGCTGCATGGGCGGAAGGGCTGGAGCGCCATTGCCTGGAGGGGTTTGACGACGCCTGAATTTAATATACTGGATTATATATTAATAATAATTAATTGTTAAATAATATAATAACTGGATACACGTATCCCATAGAAACAGCGGGATAACGTCCCGCAAGTGCCGCCGGTGTGGTAGTATCACGCGCCTTTCACTCTCCGAGACAGGGCCATGCTGGAGACTCTTACCACCGCAAAGATGGTGTATGCAGTCGCCGTGGTGAGCGTGGCCTACCTGGTGAGGGGCGTTGCCGGCTTCGGATCGGGGTTGATCGCCATCCCGCTACTGGCTCAGGTGTTGCCCGTCCCCGTGGTGGTGCCGGCGGTGGGGCTGCTGGATTACGCTGCCTCCATAAGCCACGGCACCCGCTATCGGCGGCAGGTGGCGTGGCGGGATCTGTTGCCGCTGTTGCCGGCTGCGATGCTCGGGGTGGCTGCGGCGATGCTGGTGTTCCGCACCTTCGACGCCCATCTTCTGCGCAAGGCCATGGGGGGCTTCATCCTGCTCTACGCCGTCTACACCTTGCTCAATGTACAGCCCCACCGTCAGGCCTCGCGCTGGTGGGCGATGCCGGCCGGGGGACTGGGTGGATTGATCGGCGCTCTTTTCGGCACGGGCGGGCCTTTCTACGTAATCTATCTCGGCCTGCGGAAGCTGGACAAGACCCGCTTTCGTGCCACCGTGGCTATGGTATTCGTCTTCGACGGCGCCAGTCGCATCATCGGGTACCTGGCCGCCGGGATGTACAGCAAGACCACCGTGGCGCTGGTGGGTGCCGGCCTGCCCCTGTTGGTGGCGGGAATGTGGATCGGGGGGCGCATCCACACCAACATCAGCGCCCGCAGCTTTTCCCGTGCAATCGCCGTCTTGCTGCTGGCCAGCGGACTGGCACTGCTGTTGCGCTGACCGGCGAGTACCCAATTATCCCGCGATGCAGTATGGTTGCGCTGCAAGCCCGCATTCCGGACACCGATGACAGCACCAATCCAGCGCCTGCTCGAAAAGCTACCCTCCCCCACGGACCGCCTGTTTGTATGGCTGGTCCCCGCCGTATTGGCGCTGGCAGCCCTGGCGTTCGCGGTCCCCTGGCTACGGCGAGTGGCAACCGAATGGCGCCTGCGCCGCAACTTGCAGCGACTGGGCACGCAGACGCTGCGCAATGTCCTGTTTCCGGACGGCATGGACGGCACCGTGTGGATCGAGCAACTGTCGTTGACGGCGGGCGGGATCCTGCTGCTGAGTCTGAAGCGTTATCCGGGCCTGATCTATGGCGCGGCGGCAATCGACACCTGGACCCAGGTCATCAACGGCCGCAGTTACCCGTTTCCCAATCCGCTTCCGTCCCTGCACGGGGACGTGGTGGCGGTACAAGCGCTGGTACCGGGCACCCCGGTAACCGGGTGCGTGGTGTTCACCCGGGAAAGCGAATTCCCCAAAGGCAAACCCGAGGGCGTCTGGCTGCTGGAGGAACTGGTTGAAGACCAGCGGGCGGATCCACGGGAACCCTCCGCAGCCCTGCGCGACAAATGGACCAGGCTGAGGGAAGCGGCACAGACGCCGGCGGCCGCCCACAGGGATCAGGCCCCGTTCGGCGAGCCCGACAAACGACCCGCCGGTGCCCTTTCGGCCTCGATACTGCTGCTGGCTGCCGTTCTCTGGCTGGTCTGGTGGCTGCTCGTCTACCCGGGCTGACCGCGGGCGTCCGGGCCGGTTTCCGTCAGGCCGCCGACCCGCAGGTACAGCGTACACCCGTCGCGGGTGAACGGCCGATGTTCGCTCCCGTGCGGCATGCGCACCCAGGTGCCCTTTGAATAGCGGCCGTACTCGTCCTCGAAGGCTCCGTCCAGGACCAGCACCTCTTCCCCTCCCAGATGCGCGTGCCGGCGCAGTTCGGTTCCCGGCTCCCATTTAGCCAGCGCCATGTTCTCCGGGTAGCCGTGTTGCCGGTACAGGGGCTTGATCCAGGTTCCGGGGATCAAGTCCTGCTGCCAGGCCATTGCGGAGGTGTCGAGGGCCACCTGCGGGCGGTCTGACCCCGCATACTGCCGCAGTCGCACCAGCAGCACGCAGCCCGCCGGCGACGCCGGCGCATGGCGGCTGCCGTCAGGATTGAGAAGGTAGCTGCCGGCAGGATATTCACCGTGGTCGTCGGCGAACACGCCGTCAAGCACCAGGATCTCCTCGCCTTCTGGATGGCTGTGGGTGCGGAAGGCACCCCCGGCGTCGTAGCGTACGATACTGGTGACCGGGCCGTACTCGCCGCCTTGTCGGAACAAGGGCTTGCGCCACACCGTTCCGCTGGGACTCGACTCCCAGTCCATGTCGGCGCTGACCACCACCGTACGGCGGCCGAGATCGGCGTTGATATCAGGAAGTTCCACGTCAGGCCTCCCCATTGCGAAACATGGTCTGCATCGTTGCTGTCGCGACCTATTCTAACAGCGCACGGCGAACCGATACCCTCTGCGGGCTCGGGGATGTGCTCATCCGGGGCACAATGCATAATGAAAGAGGATATTAACGAGCGGGAGGCGGTCGTGAGCGTCCGAAAGGTTCTTCGCATGGGACATCCCTGTCTTCAGCAGCCGGCGGCGCCGGTGACGGCGTTCGACACGCCCGAGCTGCGGACCCTGGTCGCCGATCTGTTCGACACCATGGCCGCGGAAAACGGCGCCGGCCTGGCGGCTCCTCAAATCGGCGTCAGTCTGGCGGTCGTCGCCTTCGGCTTCGACGTCAATCCGCGTTATCCCGATGCCGAGCCGGTGCCGCGCACCGTTCTGGTCAACCCGGAGATCGAGCCGCTGTCGGATACCCGGGATAGCGCCTGGGAGGGCTGCCTCAGCCTGCCCGGCATGCGCGGGCTGGTACCGCGCTGGACCCGCATACGCTATCGGGGATTCGATCCCTCGGGCGCGCCCATCGAGCGGGAGGCCGCCGGCTTTCACGCCCGGGTTGTGCAACACGAATGCGACCATCTGATCGGCATCCTGTATCCCCAACGCATGACCGACATGTCCCAGTTCGGCTTCGTGGACGAGCTCACCGCAGCCGCGCGCATGGAGTCGGCAAGCCTGCCCTGCGAGGACGACCGGCGCGCGGCCGCCAGCGATGAGGCCCCCTGAGGCGCCCGCCCCTCACTACCGTGTCGCTTTGCTGGCCAGCGACACCAGTCTGGCGCGCCAGACTCTGGAAGGGCTCGTCGCCGGCGGCATGGCTCCGGTCGCGGTGGTCGCCGAACAGCGCTCCCGCACGGCCGGGCAGCGGCTCATGCCCGTGCGGCTCGCCGACAGCCCCGAGGGGCTGGAAGAGATGGCCGCCCGCCATCGCTTGCCCGTCATTCACGCGCCCGTCCCGGGGCAGGCCGCGTTGACGGATACCTTGCGACAGCTGGAGCCGGACATCCTGCTGGTCGCCTGTTACCCCCGCAAGCTGGCGACGTCCGCCCGGCAAACGGCCGCTGTCGCCACCCTCAATCTGCACCCCTCGATGCTGCCGGCCTATCGCGGGCCTCAGCCCCTGTTCTGGCAGCGCCGCGCCGGGCTTGTCCGGGTGGGTATGACATTACATGCCGTGGATGAGGGACTGGACAGCGGTGCGATCTGGCGGCAGGCAGCCTGTCCGCTGCCCGACGGCATCGACTTTCCAACCGCCAACAGGCGCCTGGGCGGCCTGGGAGCGGAACTGCTGGGCGCGGCGCTTGCCGAGCATCGCGCCGGTCGGTTGATTCCTCAGCCCCAGGACTCCGGCCGCGCCAGCTACCAGGGGACGCCTCAGATGGAACACTTCCGGCTGCCCACCGAGTGGCCGGCCCGGCGCGCATTCAATTTCGTGCGCATGGCGGACTGTTGGGGGCTTCCCTTTCCTGTCATCGCCGGGGGCCGCACACTGCTGCTTACCGAAGCGCTCGGCTTCCGACCCGATGCCGATCTGGCGCGTCCGTTTCGGATCGACGGCGAAGAGGCTGCGGTGCAGTTCTCCCCCGGCGTGCTGCATGCCCGTATCCGACCCACCTGAACGGGCCGCCATTCGACCGCGCCCACGCCCCGACGCCGCCAGTCAAAGATAGGGCGAGAACAGCCACGCCAGCGCATCCCTCACCCGACGGGCCAACGGTCGCCGGCTCAACGCCGCCGTGGACAACCGCGTTGACTCCGCCCTCACCCGTTCGAAATGCTCCGCGAGTTGCGCCGCGAACGGTTCGTCATAGATCTCCGTCACCAGCTCAAAATTCAACCGCAGGCTGCGCGCGTCCAGATTCGCCGATCCGATCTGCGCATAATGATCATCCACCAGGAACAGCTTGGTGTGAACGAAGGGCGGGGGCTGATAGTACACATGTACCCCTGTATTGATGAGTTCGCCCAGCATGTTGCACGTCGCCCAGTGCACGAAGCGCAGATTGTTGCGTGCCGGTAGAACGATATTCACTTCCACACCGCGCAATGCCGCCGCCTGCAATGCGGCAATCAACTCCCGTGGCGGCAGAAAGTACGGTGTCATGATCCATACCCGTTCGCGGGCGGCGGACACGGCACCCACCAGTATCATGGGCAACTTGTCCATGTCCTCGTCAGGGCCTTCAACGATGGTGCGACAGATGGCGGGCGTATTGTGTGCCGCAGGCAGTGGGGATGCGGGCAATTGCTCGCCGGTGACAAACCGCCAATCCTCCGCGAATACCTGTTCGATCTGTGCAACCACAGGGCCGGCAAATCGAAAGTGCACATCCACCACCCGTGCGGCGTTGCCGCTATTGCCCGCCAGGTGCCGGTCCCCAATGTTCATGCCACCGGTAAAGGCCGTGGTTCCGTCGCTCACCAGTATCTTGCGATGGTTGCGAAGATTGAAGTGCACCGCCGGCGGAATGAGCCTGGGGGGAAGGAATCTGGCCACCCGCACGCCCCGGCGCCTCAACACGCCGCTGGCCCGCGGCCACCAGTACAGATCGCCTACGCCGTCCAGCAGCACTCTCACCTGAACTCCCCGTGCAACCGCCGCCGCCAGGGCGTCCACGAACCGACGTCCGCTGCCATTGACCTCGAAGATATAGCTGGACAGATAGACGTAGTGCCGGGCCGATTCGATGGATTGCAGCATGGCGGGGTACGCCTGCTCCCCATTGTGCAGAATATCGATCCGGTTGCCGCCCACCAGCGGGCGATGGGTCACTGCATAGGAGATGCGTGCGTGGGCCTTGAACTCCGGCGGGATATGCAGGTCCAGCAACGCCGGGTCCTCTGGAACGATATCGTTCTCGGAGGCTGCGACCGCGCGTACCCAGGGACGAAGCTTGCGGGCCCGGGTATGGACCCGATTGATGCCGAACAGAAAGTAGAGGGTCGGCCCGACAAACGGAAACATCAGGCACACCGACATCCAGCCCAAGGCCGCGCTGGGCTCGCGTTTGTGCAACAGCGCATGGCCGCCGCTCAACGCGGCCGTCACCAGGTGCGCGAGCACCAGAACCCAGTTCAGCACCGTCACCGCCGATCCCCGGCCCGCGCGGTACCCGCCGCGCCCCCAGCGAACCTGCCGTCCGTCCCCATGACAGTGCTCCCAACCCGGATGAACGTCAGATCCCAGCCCCGAACGCGCCCTGGGCCGACAGCGCCGCGCACCTGCCGAATCAGCTTCAGGCCAGGGATTTGGAGACGATCTCGTAGACGTCCTTGGACACGTGCGCTGCCGCCAGAATGCGTTCCAGTTGTGCGCGAATCAAGCCCTGGCGATTCTCGTCCAACCGCCGCCAGGGCCCGAAGGCACCGGCCAGCCGGGCGGCGATCTGGGGATTGAGCGGATCCAGCTGCAGTATCTGATCACCGAGGAAGCGGTAGCCCTCCCCATCCGGGGCGTGAAAGCGAGCGGGGTTGCGCTGACAGAAAGCTCCGATCAGCGCGCGCACCCGATTCGGGTTCCGGATGCTGAAGGCGGGATGCTCGGTCAGACGTCGGACCACTGCAAGGGTATCCGGCAGTCGCGAGGTAGCCTGCAGGGCCAGCCATTTGTCGATGACCAGCGGTTCGCTCCGCCACCGATCGTAGAACTCTCCCAGGGCCTGCTCCCGCTCCGGTGCCGGGTCGTTGGCGAGACACGACAACGCGGCCATGGTATCGGTCATGTTGTCGCTGCCGCGGAACTGCTCCACGCACCGCTGCCGGATCTGCGGGTCCTCCAACTCCATCAGGTACCCCAGACACACGTTGCGCAGGCTCCGCGCCGCCACCGCTGCCGAGTCCAGCACATACGGTCCCACCGGCTCCAATTCTTCGTACCGCGCCAGCAGATCGGGGCCCAGGGCCCTGGCCAGTGAAAGCCGTACGGAGCGTCGCGCCTCGTGGATGGCCACGGGATCCATGACTTCCATGCATTCGGCCAGGTAGATCTCCGAAGGCAGGGTAAAAGCCTGGGCGACAAACGCGCCGTCGAGACCGGGGTCGTGCAGCACCGCTCCGAACGCATCGCAGAATCCGGGATCGAGGGTCGGTTCATCGCCGTTCTCGATTGTGCTCACCAAACCCAGGATATGCTTGACTGCAAGCTGCTGTCCGGCTTCCCAGCGGTTGAACGGGTCGGTGTCGTTGGCCATCAGGAAGCCGCGCTCGTCGTCGCCGAGCTCCATGTCCAGCTTGACCGGCGCCGAGAACCCGCGCAGCACAGACGGTACCGGCGCCGCCTCCACGTCCTGGAACACGAAAGTCTCGCGACGTTCCCGTAATTGCAGCACCCGGGTGCCGGTGACGGCCCGGCCCTCACCTGCCAACCGCAAAGGGAGATCTCTACCGTCCGAGCCGACCAGACCCATGGCCAGAGGAATGTGGAAGGGCTGCTTGTCACTCTGCCCCGGGGTCCCCGGACAGTGCTGAGTCACAGTCAGGGTATAGGTCTTTTCCTTGGCATCGTACTCAGGGCTCACCTGCAAGACCGGCGTCCCGGCCTGGCTGTACCACAGACGGAACTGCCCGAAGTCCACGCCGTTCGCGTCTTCAAGCGCGCTGACGAAATCGTCGGTCGTTACCGCCTGCCCGTCGTGGCGCTCGAAATAAAGATCCGTGCCCCGGCGGAATCTGTCGCTTCCCAGCAGGCGGTGGAGCATGCGCACCACTTCTGCCCCCTTGATGTATACCGTGGGCGTATAGAAGTTGCTGATCTCCACGTAGGACTCCGGACGCACCGGATGGGCCATGGGACCGGCGTCTTCACGGAACTGGGCATTGCGCAGCATGTTCACGTCGTGAATGCGTTTGACGTCTCGCGACCACATGTCGGCGCTGAACTGCTGGTCCCGGAATACCGTAAAACCCTCCTTCAGGCTGAGCTGGAACCAGTCCCTGCAGGTCACCCGATTGCCCGACCAGTTATGGAAATACTCGTGGCCCACGATGCCTTCGATGGACTGGAAATCCGCGTCGGTGGCGCTTTCCGCTTTCGCCAGCACACAACTGGAATTGAAGATGTTGAGCCCCTTGTTTTCCATGGCACCCATGTTGAAGTCGTCGACGGCGACGATCATGAACAGGTCCAGATCGTATTCGCGCCCGAACGTCTCTTCATCCCACTCCATGGCCTTCTTCAGGGCGTTCATGGCGTGATCGCACTGGTCGATGTTGTGATGCTGCACGTACATGTGCAGGTCCACTTTGCGCCCCGACATGGTAACGAACTGATCTTCGATGCGCGCCAGATCCCCGGCCACCAGGGCGAACAGGTACGAAGGCTTGGGGAACGGGTCCTGCCATACCGCGAAATGCCGCCCTTCCTCCAGTTCTCCGCTTTCGATCAGGTTGCCGTTGGACAGTAGTACGGGATAGCGCACTCTGTCCGCCACGATGGTGGTCGTGTAGCGTGCCATCACGTCGGGTCGGTCCGGAAAATAGGTGATTTTCCGGAATCCCTCCGCTTCGCACTGGGTGCAGAAGTTGCTACTGGACAGGTACAACCCTTCCAAAGACGTGTTGGCCGCGGGGTTGATCTCGGTTTCCACTTCCAGTGTGAAGGCCCCCGGGACCTGCCGGATTACCAGGCGCTCGGCGTCCAACTCGTAATCCGCGGCATTCAGGAGTTGTCCGTCCAGCGCCACCGAAAGCAGTTGCAGCTGCTCGCCGTTGAGTACCAGCGGAACCTGGTCGGCGCCTTCCTCCCGATTCGCCACGACTGTCATCCGGGAAACGACACGAGTCTTTTCCTCGTCCAACTCGAATCTAAGGTGAACGGTCTCCACGCGGTAGTCCGGCGGACGGTAGTCCCTGCGATAGACAACGCCGGGGGCGGTCGGATTGGGCTTGGCGCTGGAGTTGGCTGGCATGGCGTTCGCTCACGGTCACTATTCACACATGGTCTGTTACCGATCATGTTAACAGCACCGGCAGCGTGCCGCCGAACAGCCCGTGCGATCGTATACAGCCCGGTGGATCTATCGCATCCGGACAGCCGTGAGCGTCACGGGCAAGCTGACGAAGGGAGCTGATTCCTTTGCGGTTACAGACCCTGACCCCGCTCTACCACAGGGAACGTGCGGCTATCGCGGGAACTCGGGGGCTGGTAAAGTGCACGGCCATGAACGCTCCCGGAGTCACTCTACAGGTCGATACCCCCACGGCACTCGCGGAGCTTTGCGAGCGCCTGGCCGGCTGCGAATGGCTGGCCCTGGACACGGAGTTCCATCGCGAGAAGACCTATTACCCGCAATTCTGCCTGCTGCAACTGGCGACGCCCGAGCTGGTGGCCTGGGTGGATCCGCTCACGGTAACCGACCTGAAGCCCCTACTGGAACTGCTTGACCGGGAAGAGATCGTCAAGGTATTCCACGCCGCCCGTCAGGATCTCGAGATCTTCTATCATCTGACCGGCCACGTGCCCGCCCCGGTGTTCGACACCCAGGTAGCGGCGCCGCTGCTGGGCTATCCCGACCAGGTGGGATACGGCGCCCTGGTCAGTGCGGCGCTCGGGGTGAATCTCAGCAAGGGACACGCCCGCGCCGACTGGACCCGGCGCCCCCTGCCTTCCAAACAGCTCGAATATGCGCTGGACGATGTTCGGTACCTGGCGCGGCTGTATCCTCACCTGCGCGATGAGCTGGAACAGCGGGGACGTCTGCAATGGCTTGCAGAGGACTTCGCGGCACTGGTGGATACCGCGCAATACGAAAACCCGCCCGCCTCGGCCTGGCGCCGGATACGGGGCACGGACCGATTGCGGTCACCACAACTGGCCGTACTGCAGAGACTGGCCGCCTGGCGCGAACAGTCCGCACAGCAGGAAAATCGCCCGCGCAATTGGCTGGTCCGCGACGATGCCTTGCTGGATATTGCCCGCCAGATCCCGGCCAACCGCAAGGACCTGGAGCATATACGGGGGCTGAACGAACGGGTGGTACGCCGCTATGGGGACACCCTGCTGGCCCTCATCGCCGAAGCCCGGACCGCCAAGCCCGACCCGCTACCCGCGAGCGGTACCCCAATACGGCTGGATCATGGCCAGGAGGCCCTGGTGGACGCCCTGACCGCAGTGGTCCGCCTGCGGGCTGCGGAGCAACAGCTCAATCCCTCGGTGCTTGCCTCGCGCAAGGATCTTGAGCGCCTGACCGCGGGCCAGCGTGACGTGGCGCTGCTGCGGGGTTGGAAGAAGGCACTCATTGGCGAAGATCTGTGTGCCATGATTGAAGGCAACATCAGCCTCGAGGCAAGCAACGGCCGCCTCGCCATCAAACGATCCCCGAACTGAGCCGACCGCGCCCGGCGTGTCAGGACAAACCGACACCCATCAGCCGACCGATGAGGTAGGTGACCATCCCGGCACCGCCGCCGATCACCACCATGCGCAATCCGCCCCACAGCGCGCTGCGACCGGTGAACAGACTCAACGTTGCCCCCACCACAAAGAGACATACTCCTGCCAGGCCGGCTGCCGTTGTGACCGCATCCGCGCCCATCCCCGCTAGAAGGGGAACCAACGGGACCAACGCTCCAAGCGAGAATGCCACGAACGAGAACAGGGCGGCTCCCCAGGGGGAACCGAGGTTCTCGGGGTTCAGGCCCAGTTCCTCCCGGGCAAGCGTATCGAGCGCATGCTCGGGGTCCTGCAGCATTTCCCGCGCGAACTGACGCGCCTGATCCATGTCCATGCCGCGGGCATTGTAGATCAGCGCCAGTTCCTCGGCCTCCTCGTCGGGGTACTCGGCCAGTTCCTCCCGTTCCAGGGCGATCTGGGATTCGTACATTTCGCGCTGGGAACGCATGGAAACGTATTCCCCGGCCGCCATGGACAAAGCGCCGGCGAGCAGTCCCGCAATGCCGGTGGTCAGGATAAGCCTGACGTCGGCGCTGGCGCCGGCCACGCCCATGATCAGACTGGTGTTCGAGACCAGTCCGTCATTGACCCCGAATACCGCCGCCCGCAGGTTGCCACCGCCGGCGACGCCCTTGTGTCGATGGCCGACGTCCTCCACCCGTCTGGGCATGGGATGATGCCGCGGCGCCACCGGCGCTTCGTAGGCCGACAGCCCTCGCACCTTCATGGCAGCCAGCACCGGACGCATGGCCTTCGGACCCAGGAGGCGCGCCAGCGTGCCCACCAGCCGACCACGCCACTGAGGTCGGAAGACCGGCACCGCCGTGCCCTCGCCAAGAATCCGCTGCTCCCAGATCAGCGCCTGTTTGTCCGCCGCCTCCGCCAGGGCAGCAAAAAGCGCCCGTTGCGTTGCATCCGCTTCGGCGTCCGCCAGCCGCCGGTATAACCAGGCCGACTGGCGTTCTTCGTGCCATCCGTCGAGCGCAGACATGACAGCCCCCGCAATCCCCACACTTCCGAAGCATTGTGCGGGCTCGGCGCCGGCAAGGCAACGCTGTCGGGCCCACGGCCCCTTGATGCAAATGCCCGTTGATTGCGAGCGCTCTGGCCGGGCGACGATGGAATCTCTTCTGCACCGCGACTCGGCCGCCGCCGGCATGAGCTGTTACAATGCTCCGCTAATGCCTACGCCACAAAGGGGGTTCTCGTGAGTGAACTTCAACTTTCCAACGAACTGGTCCGTTCCGTCCAGACAGCTCTGGAAGCCCATGACGAACGGGCCCGGGATCCGGGCATCATGGTGCAGTACCTGGCGGCGCTGACCGGATTCGTGCTGGGGCAGCAGAACATGGACACCGCCTCCAAGCACGGGCTGCTGGGCCAGCTCAGCGCCTTCTCCAAAAGCGTACTCGATGACGTATCGCAACCGGACACGCCACCGCCGGCGCAGGAAGCATTCGGCATCTGGCGTGCGCCCAGGAAGGACTCCGACTGACGGCATTGCGGGGGCGCCCGCAGCCCCCATCAAACCCAGTAGGACAGTTCCTTGTTGAGGAACTCCCGGGCCTGCATGTAGTGGGACCCGTCGCAGGAGAAAGTCAGCCCCACGACACCGTTCATGATGTTGATCGATGCCGAACGCAGATAGATATTTTCATCGGCCTCGCGCAACACCTTGAAGTACTCGAGCGCCAGGTGCAGCTGGTCCGGACTGACCTTGGCCTGCGCCGGGTAGCGGCGGCTGGGATAGGCGAGCCACAGCTCCGGATCCAGCAATTCGTCCACGCCGTGCAGCCGATAGTTGTACGGGTCGTCGTACAGCCAGAGCACGATACGTGAACTGGAAAAATGCAGAATGGTGTGGAAGGCACCGTGCTCGCGAAACAACGCCTCCACCACCCCCATCACCTGGTCGATATTGCCGTCCATGGCGCTCTTCATGCGCGATTGCATGAACACCGTACTGCGAATCGCGGGGTCGCCCTTGTACTGTGTGGAATCCTGATCCACCGCCGGGGTGGCATCGATTTCCGGCAGCTCGTCGAGGTTGAAATCCGCACCGATGAATCCCAGCAGCGTGCCCTGATCCGATACCGCCTGCACCGCCGTGATACACCGTTTCTGGCTCACTTCGCTGAGGTAGGCCGGCGAGATCATGAGTCCGCGGTAGGGAAGATTCGCGCTGTGGTAGGGCCGTCCCGAAACGTCTTGGCCACGGCGCGAGATGTCGATTCCGGTCGGTGACACATTGGAACTGATCTGGATGCCGTCGGTGTTCAGGGCATACAGCAGATGACAGTGGGGTATGGAATCGATACCGGCTTGCAGGATGCCGTCGAGGGCATCGGGTTCCGGCCACACCGGCACGCAGCCCGCCGCGAGCTGGTCCATGGGCGCGCCCAGACTCTCCTGCAGGGCCGCCTTTTTGTAGGCAATCGCCTTCTTAAACCACATCGCCGAACCCGAGAATCATCAATCAGACTCTTGCGGACAACTTCCCGAATTTACCGAGCAGGAATCATACCAGAATGGCACGCCCGGCCGGGCGGACGCCCGACACGGTACGGTCCGATCGGCGATGTGCAGGCTAAGGGACGCAAGTGACAGTGCGATGACGCCGATGGCGTGCGCTCAGTCGTCGCCGCCTCGACGCAGGACGATCCCGAGAACCAGGCCCAGGACCATCGCGAACAGGGTAAAGGCGATTCCGAACAGCCACGAATGTCCGTAAGCGGTGTCGGAGACCCACCGCTCGGCATGAACCTCCCGGACGTCGAATTTGCGCGTCTGTTCAGCCACTACCTTGCCGGCACGCACCAGGTAGATTTCCAGGTGATAACTGCCAAGGGGAAGCTTGGCGGGCAGAGCCATACTGGCGGAGAACAGGCGATCGCCCAGCAGTTTCACGGCATGGCCGTCCTGCAGGTAATAGTGGCCCTTCTTCTTCAGTGCAATGAAGGCGGACCGCCAGTCGCCCATGTCGGTGCCGGCATCCTTGGGCTGCACGCCCTGCAGAGCGTCGGTGAGGTCCAGGCCATAGCGCGCCTGCTCGGCCTTGCCGAGGATATCGGCCACGGGTCGGGTCGACAGCACATACAGCAGCCCGGGGGTTCCGGGCACCGTGAATTTTCCGCTGGTCAGCCAGAAAGGACCATACTGGGCCTTGCGGGATATATCCACGGTCTGCTCGGGCGAAGTGACCTTGATGATCACGTCCCCGGCGTGGGATACCGCACCGAAGATGAGCACGTCCTGGCCCGTGAAGCGGGCGGTGATCTCCACATGGTGCGTGCCCAACTGGGTCACCAGTTCGTCGCCGGTGGCGGCCACCGCGCGGCTCGCGAACAGCACCCATCCCAGCGCAACGAGAAACCGAATCAGCGGCCTCATCCCACCACCACCGCCATGTTGTACAGCTCCTCCGGACGGATCAGGATGCCGACCAGCATCTTTATAGTGACGGCCATCACTACCAGCGCCAGCACCAGGCGCAGCTTTTCCCCCGGAAGCTTCACGCTGAGGCGGGTTCCCCATTGGGTCCCGAAGGCAGAACCAAGAATGAGAATCAAGGCAAGAAACGGATCGACCGCGTGGTTCACACCGGCCTGCATGGACGCCACCACCGCGGTGGTGAACAACAACTGGAACAGCGAAGTCCCGACCACCACTTTGGTGGGCATCTTCAGCATGTAGATCATCACCGGCACCATGATGAATCCGCCGCCCACGCCCATGAGCGAGGTCAGCACACCGACGGAAACACCCAGAATCAGCGGAATCAGCAACGAAATGCGCAACCGGGACACCGGAAACTCCATCTGCCCCGGCAGACGTTCTCCCGCCGCACTCAACCAGCCCCCGTCCTGCTTCCGACGCTTGCCGCCCCCGCTCCTGGCGCCGGCGCGACCTCGAATGGTCTTCACCGATTCGAACAGCATCGATGTACCGACAATGCCCAACAAGACCACGTACAGAAAGGTGACGATGTTGCCGAAATGTCCGCCTTGCTGGAGCATCTTTGCCAGAAAGACGCCGGCGCTGCCGCCCGTCCAGCTACCGACCAGCAGTACGATGCCCATCTTGAAGTCGATGTTGCCCAGCCGCCAGTGTGCATAGCTGCCGGCCGCGGAGGTGCCGACGATCTGCGCGGCGCCAGTGGCCACGGCCACCAGCGGCGGGACGCCGATGAAGATCAGCAGGGGCGTGATGAGAAAGCCGCCGCCGACCCCCACCAACCCGGACAGCAGACCCACGACACCGCCGAACAGCACGATCGTGAGCAGGTTGACGTCCATATGGGCAATAGGAAGAAATATTTCCATTCGGAATGCTTTGTTCTGATCCTGTTGGGAATGAATCCAGGACTCAGGGCCTGTTGACGGGCCCTAGTCGGAGGCGTCGTCGTAGCTCGCCCTGTATTCGGCCATGGCGCTGCAGATATGACTTTCCGGTATATCCGGAGGCACCACCAGAATGGGAACCGGCAGCACCTCCGACAGACGCGTACCCAGGTGGTTGCCGGTGCGTCGCAGACGCAGATGCGACTTCTTCTCGGTGGCAACTCCGTGGCTGCCCGTCACCAGCATCATGATCTGAGAGTCGGCTTTAACCGTCCGAAGAATCTCCACTTCCGGAGTGCCTTCCACGATATAGAACTCGGGCACCACGTCGCAGATCTCACGGATGCGGTCGGTCATTTCCCCCAGCGTGACCTCGGCCTGGTTGCGTCGTTCCTCTTTCATGCGCGTTTCCACGCCGCTCCAGAAACTCACCACCGGCTCGTCCAACACGTGGATCAGCCCCAGGTGAGCATCGAGAAGCCTGGCCATGCGGGCACCCACGCCCGCCGCTACCAGCGAATTGCGCGATCCGTCGATCGCGACCAGGATGGTTCCCTTGTTCGGCACTGACATACTGAAAACCTGCGGTGAGGGTCGTTATCCCACCGACAAGAGCCACCATCCTGATATAGTGACCGTGTCTGACGGGACGGCATATCATACCGGATGCGCGGTCCGGTATGAAAGGCGTGTGAATTCCGCGCCACCGTATGGCGGGACCGGCGCACAATGCCCCGACGCGGTTGTACCGGCATTATCCACAGGCCCTAGGCGCGCTTAACCGGCAGACAGGATCCGGGAACACCGCCGGCCGGACCGATGACCCATGAGACCCATGAGTGCAGCATCCACCATTCGTCTGATCCGGCTCGCCGCTCTGCTGCTGCCGAGCCTATGGAGCGTCGCAGCCATCGCTGCCGTCCCGGAACAGCCGGGCCCCCGCCAGCTGATCCAGGATACGGCCGAGCAAATGGTGCGGGAACTGCGGTCCCAGCAAGCCCAAATAGACGCCGACCCGCAACTGGCGTACCAACTCGCCGACCGAACCGTTGTACCTCACATCGACTTCCCTCTTATTGCCCGGTGGGTGGCCGGGCGCTACTGGCGCACGGCGAGTCCCGACCAACGGACCCGGTTCACAAAGGAATTCCGGCAATTTCTGATCAACAGCTATGTAACCGCCATGGTCAACTATGCCCATGAGATCCTCGCCAACGCCGATAACGTATCGTATCCGCCCGTAGCGCCTGACAAGGACCCCGACCAGGCGACAGTACGTATGGACATCCACCTCACCTCCGCCCGAACCGTGGTCGTGGACTACCGCCTGCACCGAACCGAAAAGGGGTGGGAGATTTACGATGTCGTGGTGGAAGGAATCAGCCTGGTCGTCACTTACCGCGAAACCTTTTCCAACCAAATCGCGACGCTGGGATTCGCCGGCGTCATCGATCAGTTGGCTGCCCGCAACGCGGCCATGCGGGAACGGCTCAAGGCCAGGATTCCCGAAGCCCCCGATAGGTAAGGCCCCTCTCGCCGCCGCCCCGTTCCGCCGGCTTGCCGCCCCTGGCCGCTGTCGCCAATACCACCGCAATTTCAATAAGTTGAGATAGCCCCGCAACTGTGGTATGTTTCCTTGCCGGGCTTTCTTCATAAGATGACGCGTCGGTGGGCCGATCACGACGTGATAAATAGCCCTGCCCCGCTCCGGAGTGTCGGGGGAAGCCTGGAGTCAGGACACAATCAATGAAAACACCGCACAGACGCGCCACGGATCGACGCAGGGGGGCTGCCGACAGACGCTCTTGGTCCGGGCGACGCAGCTACGAACACCGAGCCGAGCCGCCCAACCACCCCATCGGCAGGGCCCGGGGCATCTTTCCCGGCCGC
>CAZNBB010000042.1:0-27709 GCA_964571225.1 uncultured Gammaproteobacteria bacterium | reverse complement strand
GAAAACAGCGACGCGCTGATCACCCCCAGACTCTTGCCGATGGACGCGAAGATCAGGCCGACCTCGCCGCGCGGCATCATGCCCAGCCCGACCGCGAGTCGGTTGCAATCGCGCCCGGCACCGAGGCCGCTGACAATCTTGCCGGCCACCGCGGCCACCAGCAACCCGCCGGCCATGGCGATCACATGCCAGTCCAGGAAGGTTTCGAGCTTGACCTGAATGCCCATAAGCACGAAGAAGATCGGCACCAGAATCGCTTCCAGGGGTGCAATCAGGTCCTTGATCCGGAAACGGTGCTCCTCGTGGTTGCCCCAATGCTTGAAATAGGCGTCGTGGAGAATGAGTCCGGCCGTGAACGCGCCCACGATGGTTGCCAGTCCCGCCAGGTTGGCCAGCCACGCCAACACCATGACGAACAGAAACGAAATGAAGATCTTGGCTTCGACGATATCCAGGCGCCGCAACAGCCAGATCGTGCCGCTCAAGAAATAGGGACCGAGCACGAAGGCACCCACCAGGAACAGTGCCGACAGCACCACGACATGGACGATGCCGCCGAGCTCGACGCCGCCGGACACCACGATTCCCGATACGATGGCCAGCATGACCAGGCCCAGCACGTCGTCGATGACCGCCGCGCCCAGAATTACATGGGCAACCTGAGAGCGCAGCCATCCCATATCCTGCAATACCCGCGCAGTGATGCCCACGCTGGTCGCCCCCAACGTGGCCGCCACGAACAGGTCCACGTTGACGCTCAACTCGGGCATCAGCAGGCGCGCCGCGTAGAAGCCAAGCAGAAACGGTGCCGCCACCCCGAGAACGGCCACCCGCAGGGAATCGAATCCCACGCTGCGCATTTCCTCGACACTGGTCTCCAGACCCACCAGGAACAGCAGGAAGATCACACCGTAGCGTGAAAAAACGTCCACCGTCTGGGCCACCTGCAGCAGATCGCCCCCGTGGGGTCCGTCCAGGGCGGCGAGCACCTGATGGTAGGACGGCTGGCCTATGCTTTGCCGGGCGGCCTCGGTCAGGGGGACGCCGTCCAGCATGCGGCCCAGCATATCGAACACCGCGGTTCCTTCCCGCAGAACTACGATGAAATCGAATCCGAAGTAGTACAGAACGTTGCCGATGATGACGCCCACCACCAGCTCGCCCAGCACCGATGGCTGACCCAGCTTGCGCGCCCCGTAACGCCCGGCCAGGGCGAACAGCAGGATGCCGGTGACGCCGAGGATCACCGGTGCAATGGGATCACTGTGAACAGCGCCGCCGGCGGCCCACGCGTTGCAGCTCAGGACCGCCAGGAACACCAGCAACAGAGGTCTTCGCATCATGCCCGCACAAAGCCGGTAAGGCCGGAACCCGTTATCCCCAAGCCTACACGCGGCGCCCGGGCGATGCACGGGACGTGACCGGGTTCCTGGAAACGGGCAGTGCGCCTGCGTACACTGATTGCGCCGGATGCAACCGGGATGATCAATGACAATCCACTTGCACCGAAGCACCGGCGCCTGCGGGCGCACGCTGGTCCTGCTTGTGTTCGCCGCCCTGACGGCGGCGTTGATGGGCGGCTGTTCCACCCCGCCGGTCCGCCAGGTGGTGCCGACCCGTGCGGCCATTGTCACCACCGCCCACCGCATGCTGGGGCACCCCTACCGCTACGGCGGCGACAGCCCGTCCGGCTTCGATTGCAGCGGCCTCACCCACTACAGCTACGCCCATGCCGGCATCCGGATTCCGCGCACAGTACGCCAGCAATATCGCCACGCAGTGCACGTGCGCCGCCTGCGGCCCGGAGATCTGGTATTCTTCCGCATTCATGGCCGGTCAGTGTCCCATGTGGGAATCTACATCGGTCGGGGACGATTCATCCATGCGCCGGACCGAGGCAGCCGGGTCACGACGGCCTCTCTCGACGCGCCCTATTGGCATCGACGATTTGCGGGCGGCGGACGTTATCAATGAACCCCTGGCCAACGAACCCATGACGGCTGTCGCCGCGTACGTCGGCACATGCGGCTGGCACAATCCCCAGTGGAACCCCCGTGTCCTCCCGGCGGGACTGACTGTCGAGGAGCGCCTGGGCCACTATGCCACCCGCTTCAGCGCCGTCGAGTTGGAGGTGTCCCACACTATCCCCAGCCGCACGCAGACGGCGCGCTGGCGGGCCAGCGTGTCTTCCGACTTCCGGTTTGCGGCCAGAGTGTCGCACACGCTGGCCCAGAAGGCCTGTTCACGCCATCCCGAAGACGCGCTGGCCCCGCTGCTGCAGGCGCTCGAGCCCCTGGAGGAACAGCTTGCCGCGCTATTGATCGAGCTGCCGGCCGGCTTGCCGCCCATGGGTGATCGCCTGTCGCGCCTGCTGGCCGCCCTGCCTCATGACAGGCAATATGCCTTCACCCTGCCGGATCCTCAATGGCACCGGCGGGAAATCTACGATCTGCTGGGGGAATTCGGCGCAACAGTGTGCGTTCGAGACAGGGACGCGAGGGCCGAGCTGCCATCGGCCTCGGGGAAATTCGTCTATGCACGCCTGCCGGGGCCGGCGCCCGCCGGTGGTGGACGCTACGGCGCGACCGCATTGCGCGGGTGGGCCACCCGGGTCGCCAACTGGCAGCGGAAAGGAAACCGGGTTTTCGTCTTCTTCGCCAATGCGGAGAGCGGCTTCGCGGTCAAGGACGCCCAGCTGCTGAACAGCTATCTGCAAGGCGACGGCCGCTAAACCTGACCGCCGGATGCTTCAGCCGGTCTCCGCGTCTTTTCCCTTGAGGGAGGCATACTTGCTTTCCAGGGACTGGTACTGCTGCTGGAGTTCCTCGATGGCGGCATCCTTGAACTGGATTTCCGCCTCCAGTTCATCGATTCTGCCGGACTGCGACTGACTCTCGGGTGCCTGCGCGGGAACGCTCGCTTCGAGTTCCTGGACCCGGCCGCGCAGCAGATCGTTTTCGTCTTCCAGAACGACTACGCAGGTATTGAGCTCCTGGTTGGCGCGCTCGATACGTCCGATGATGTCGGTCAGCTTCTTGGCCTTCTCCGCTTCCGGCACCAGGCCCTGAACGAGTTGGTGCAGCTGGTTGATAGTCTCCTGCTGACTGCCGATCAGGGAGCGGAGCTGATCGTCCTCCTCGGGTACTTCCGCGCTCGGCTCGGTAGGGGGCGACTCGCCTGCCTGTCCGCTGTGTTCGGTCCTCAGGCGCTTGTTCTCCATCTCGAGCACGCCCACGCAGCGTTCGAGCTCCGCTGCCTGCTGTTCCCACAGCTCAAGTTTGCGGCGGGCTTCGTCCGCCGTCTCGTCGGTTCCGACGTTGGCGGTGACGATACTCTCCAGTTCCCGCATGATTTCGTGTTGGTTGCCGATCACCGCGCGCAGCCGGGCCAGTTCCTCTTCGTAGCGCCGACTCAGCTTCGTCGCGCCGGCAGCGTCGCTGCCGGCACCCGGCCACTGAATCGCCTTCAACCCGTCGAGCAGGCGTTGCCTGTATATGTCGTTGTCGTCCCCGGCATCCTGAGCCGCCAATTCCGTCTGCAGAAACGCCTCTCGGACAGCCAACAGATCGTTCTCGCCCTGGTCCTCTGCCGAGGCGTTCTCCTGCTCGTTCGACGGCGGGGCGTCCTCCTGCTGTTGCGGTTCGCCGTCCGCGCCGCCCGGGGGCTCCACCACCTCCGTCACCAGTTGCGCTGAACGGGTCAGTTCCGCGTTCAGGAAGCTTGCGTAAGAGCGCTCCTCGACCGGCGCCGCAACCGGCGCAGGCGGGGGTGTTCTGCGGGCCCTGGCCAGGGCCCGCGCCAACTTGCGCCCCCGGAACCAGAGGAATCCACACAAGCCCGAGAGCACCAGCAGCAGCTCGAGCCCAAAGAGCACGATGAGGATGTCCAACTTGACCATGCCGTCACTCCACCGTGTGGCTGCACGCTGTCCTAAGCCGGTCCATCGTCAGCCTCCGCATCCCCGGCGGCCGTCGTTTTCTTGGGGCGGTTACGCCACCAGGCGAAGCCCAGCAGCCCGAACAGCAACAGCGTGTTGACCGCCACGAATGCCACAACGATCCGGACCATGGGACTGCCGTGGGCTGCCGGCGTGGGGGCGGGCGCCGGGTCTGTGTCTGCTTTGGCCTGTTTCTTTGCCGCCACAGGCTTGGCCTTGGTCTTAGGCTCGGCTTTGGCGACCGCTGGCTTGGGCGCCGGGGCAGGCTGCGCGTGTGCTTCCGGCGCGGGCTTGGCGGCCGCGGCGACTTCCGTGGTCGGTTGCGACGGATTCGTCGCCTTGCCGGGCGGCGGGGCCTCGACCTGGACGAGCACGTTCTGCTCGCGCTCGAAGGTCGCGCTCTTGGCGATGATGCGCAATTTGTGCAACCCGGGCTGTTGCAGATGGAGGTCGTGACTGAACACCGCATCGTGAGCCACCCGATCTCCGTAGTCGCCCGTGTCGAAAAGAGTCACTTGGGAAACCTTTCCATCCGGCAGTACGTCCTGAACCAGAAAGTGCGTATTCTCGAGCAACGGAGGCGTTTTGATCACCTTGTTGCCCCGACTGAGCCAGGCTTCGGCCAGAGTGGACGTCCCGCTCGCCACCGCACTGTCCTTCAGGTTCGTCTTGAGACCGAGATTGGTTATCACGTACGCCCTGTCACCACCGGTGCTGGCGAGTATCTGCCACGAGCCTGCCATGGGGTGAGGCAGCGTGATCATGTCGAAACCGTCTGAAACGAACCAACGCAGCCCGTCACCGGCCATCGCTGCCGTGTGGTCGTGCCCCGCCGGGTCGCGCAATGCGATCTTGGTGCTGCCGTTCTTCTTGGAAGCCACGATGGTGACCTCCTTGACGGCGGAGTCCACGAGAAAGCGCCCCCCGTGGATGGGCAGCATATCCGGATGCTTGGTGCTCTCGAAGATGTTGCTGAACACCTTGTGCAGGTCCCGGTCGTTGCGGGCCAGCTGAAAAAGCCCGCCGGTGCGGGTCGCAATGGTCTTCAGCAGTGCCGTATCCGATGCCGCGGTGAACGCGATGCTGTAAACCTCGATGTGATTCTGCTTGAGGTTGGCAAGCAGTTGCCTGGAAAGACGACGAGTCAGGGTGCGGTCGCGCGTTGCGTTGCCCACATCCATCTTGCCGTCCGACATGAGCACGAGAATCTTGCGCATGCCGGGGGGCGCCTCGTTCTGCAGCATGAGCTGCCCCTGTGCCAACGCCGCGTACAGATTCGTATACGCCCCCTTGGACGACACCTTGTCGGCCGCGGCGAACAGCGGCTTCTTGTGCGCAAGGCCGGCAGCGGTGAGATGCAGCACCGGGTAGCCGTTGTCGCTGAAGCTGATCAGCCCGACCCGGTCCGCCGGGCTCAGCAGGGCCATCAACAGCTTGGCAGCCGGGACCCGGAGCCGGTGGGGGTCGGTCTTGAGCATGCTGCCGGAGCTGTCCATCAGCAGGACCACGGCCACCGAGTCATGGGATGGCTGCTGTGCCAGCGCCGACCGGATGTTGAGCATCGACCCGACAACGGCGACCACCAGGGCCACCGTTCGTAGCGTGCGGGCAAGACGCGTCGAACGGACCGGCCTGCCGCCATCTCCGCCCCTAGGTTCCATCATTGAACTCACCTTCCAAGTGACTGAATTACTGTACAATTGCCAAATCCCTGCCCGGCAAGCGCGGCCGGCTTCTGTATGCTGTAACGGCAGAAAACATTACCGCTTTAGATTCAACTGTTTACCCAGGACAAACAGAAGCACCCGGCAGGGACGTCGAACGGAGACAAGGAAAGGCACACCACGAAAGGCGCCGCAGCAAGGTCGGCCTGCAGCGGGACGGAGGGGGAAAGCCGATCGGGGATAGGCTCAAGGGGCCCGGCCGGGACGATCCCGGCGGGCGATATCAAGTGCAATCGATGTTGATGACGCCGGCCTCGGCCAGCTGTCTCAAGTCCACTTGGTGCACAACCCCGTCGGGGCTGCGGACGCGAAAGACGTATGTCCTGCTGTCTTGCCGATAAAGGGTGAGATAAGCCCTCAGCGCGGCTTCCTCGGCGCTGCTGGCCTGAACCACGAAGGCCTCCTGCACGACATGGGCACAATCGTCACGTTTCGCTGCAATCGCTGCCATAACTCGCATCCTGCTGTCACGTTTCCACCACCACGCAGCCCCTCATCGGACCTACGCCCAGCACCGCGGTCATTGTGGCGGCCGGCAACGGGATGTTCTTTGACGACCGTCAAAGAAATGATGGCGGTCTGTTGAAGGTTTTGTGACAGCAGGGCGCTGCCCGCGCGCATCTGCCGGCCAGCCCGGCGGTTCAGGGGGGCGGAAGGTGGCGGGCCGGATGGCGCTAGGAATTGCCGGTCAAGTGGATGGCCCGGCCACTCCACAGCCGATAGCTCACCTCAATGCCGAAGGCCAGAACGAGCATGACCAGCACCACCCACAACTGGCGCGGCGCGGTACTCAACGTCTGTTCCAGGAGCGTCGCCAGCGCTGCCAGGCAGGCCACCGCCGCGGTCCCGGACAGCCATGCATGGCTGTCGGTGCGCGCCGCGAGTCGCACGTTGGCCCAGTTCACGGCAGCGAAGATCAGCAGGAACCCGGCGCTGCCCACGGTGGAGATGCTGGTCAGATCCAGCAGGTTGGCGCTCAGCAGAGTAGCCACCACAGTGATGATCAGTCCGCCCGCAGGCCGGCTCCAGATTTTGCGCTCCAGGACCTCGGGCAACTCGCCGTCCTTGGCGATGATATAGCTCAGTCGCGCCGCGCCGTACATGGTCGCATTGATGGCCGACACCGTGGAAAGCAGTGCGGCAATGACGATCAGCACAAATCCCCAATGTCCGAGGAACGGGCGTGCCGCTTGCGCCAGGGCGTAGTCCCGGGCTGACTCTATCTTGGCCAGCGGAAGATTGCCGACGGTGACCACGGCCACCAATACGTAGAGGGCGACGACGAAACCAACGGCGGAGAAATAAGCTCTCGGCAGCGTCCGGGCCGGGTTTCGCACGTCCCGTGCCGTATTGGCGATGAGCTCGAAGCCTTCGTAGGCGACGAAAATGACCATCCCCCCCGCGGCCAGGGCGAGCGCGGGCGACCAGGTGTCCGGCGCCAGCCGGGCCGGGTCGACAGTGCCCATGCCCACGCCGATGAACACCAGCAGGATCACGATCTTCATGCCGACGATCCAATCCTCCGCCTCGCCGATCAGGGTTGCCTTGAGCAGATTCAAACCGGCGACCGCCAGCACGCACGCACTGATCAGTACATGCTTCCAGAACGGCTGCACCGCAGCGGGAAAGAAGGTGGCGCCATAGCTGCCGAACGCGTATGCATACAGGGACAGCATCACGATATAGCTCAGCCACAGCAGCACGTTGAGGGAGCCGGTAAATACACCGGTCCCGAAGGCGGTGTTCAGGAACGTGACTGTGCCACCCTGGCTGGGCAGCGCCACCGACAGGTGCGCATAGGAGTAGGCGGTCAACAGCGCTATCAAACCCGCCAGCGCAAATGCGACCGCGGTGCCGCCGCCGGAAAGCTGCACCGCGAGACCGAGGACCGCGAAAATCCCGCCGCCCACCATGCCGCCGACACCGATGGACACAGCCTCCCAGTAACCAATGCCCCGACCGCCGGTTGTATCGTTCTCCGCCACCGCAGGCCTATCCGCCGGGAAGAAGCTGCACGCACGGTCTCCGGACGGCACCGGCCAGCAGATCATCGGCACAGATGCGCAATGCCGACGCCCCCCGGCGAACGCGAAACACGCATCGGGTTGCAGGCACCGAATCCTGCATCAACTGGAAAACCATCGGCTGCGTGGAGGGAGCGAGACGCCTTCGAGCATGCCATCGCGCATCCGGCGGGCGAGAGCCCGTTCATGCTTCCATTGACGGTCCTTGACGCGGTAGAGCCGCCCCCGTTCCGGTTGCGCGCAGCCGAGACGCTCGCCGTGTTCCAGGCGCTCGAACAGCTCGGCATAGGCCTCGGCGCTGTCTTTCACAGCCCGCCAGAACAAAGTCAGTTCATCATCGCCTGCGGCGACCGCAGGCGACACATGAGCGATGAGCCCCCCGGTGTCGATACCCTCGTCGATGAAATGCAGGGTGCACCCGACCTGATCGGGTTCGCCGTTGTGAAGCGCCCAGAATGTACAGTCGGCTCCCCGGTAGTGGGGCGAAAGCCCACCGTGCAGGTTGATCATCCCCAGCCGACCCATACCCAGCAGCGGAGCCCTGATGAGCGTGGTACCGAACACGGCAACCACGTCGGGCTGCAGCCGAGCCACCAGGTCGGCCACCTGCGGGTCATTGATATGGGGCACCTCATGGACGAGTTCAGGACGCTGCAGGCGTGGGGCACGGTCGCCGAAGAAAAAACGCGCTTCCTGATCGCCCCGATAGCGCCTGCGGTCCCGCAGCCAGCGCCAACCCTTCGACCACAGAACGGCGGGCTTCAGCACCCGCCGCAGCTTGGCCGCGTCCCATCGCCCACCGCTCTCGTGCACAATGGCCAGCGGCCGCGCCGCCCCGCACAGCCGGTTGGCCACGTACAGGTGGCGCGGCGATTTGCCGCACAGGATAACCACGGACAGCTCGGACACTATAAGATCCTCAGGCTCGGGCGTTGGCGGTATCCGAAGGAATGACCATATCGCTCATCGCCATCATCAGGGCATCGGCAAAGAACTTGGCGGCCCAATTCGGGAACTCGAACATGGAATAGCGTCCCCAGATCGGCGCCGAGCCCGCCACCGCCCCGTCCCGCGGGCTACCGTCGCCGTCCAGCCGGTGGTTGCGCTTGATGTAATCCAGAGCCCGGTCCACAGCATTCCGCATCGCGCTGTCGCCGTCCAGGCGCGCCAGACGCTGCCAGATGATCGCGGTCTGTGCCAACCCGGTCAGGCAGCAGTAGGAAGCGGCCGCACGCCAGTCGTCGTCGTAGGTGCCGGCCAGCCAGCCGTCGGCACGCTGACTGCGTACCAGGGCCGCGGCCGCCGTGCGTGCGGCCTGCACGAACTCCTCGGAGCCGAGCAGCAGCCCCGCTTCCAGTATGCCGCGCACCGCATAGGCGATGGTATGGGTAAACGGAGCCGCGCCGGGCACGAAGGCGTTGGAGGCGAACCAGCCGCAGGCCGACTGTTGCTGGAGCGCCCACCGGATGTTCTTCTCGGCCGCTTGCCGAAGAGCCGGCTCGTCCGCCAGCACGCCGGTGCGCAGCAGCGCCCAGGCGGCACGGGTATTGTAGGTGTGGGGCACGTCGTTATGCACGTTTCGCCGCCAGCACCCATCGGAATCCTGGCTCCGCACGAGCCAGCGCCCGGCCCTCACCGCCGCCTCCAGGCAGTCCGTGCGGCCCATTTGCAGGTAGCCGGCAACCATTCCATGCATGATTTGGCCGGTGTTGAACACAACCGGCCGGCTGGCGGCCTCTCCGAAATGGCCGGGAAAGGAACCGTCGGCGTTCTGAATGGACAGTTCCCACTCCAGGATACGTACGCTGCGATCCGTCAGATCGGCGCGCCCCAGGACGTCGGCCGCCGCCAGGAAGGTCTCTACGATATAGCCACTGGTTTCCGGGTAGCTGGGCAGCCAGCCGTCCTCGAAACTCCAGCCCGCGGACACGCCGCCCTCGTCAGCCAAGCCGATGCGGATGTCCTGTGCCCGGCACAGCCAGTCGATCGCGCCCTGAAGATGCTCCCGGTGGGTGCGGGCCGGTTGTCTGGCCGTTCCGATCACATCGGCCGCTATCAGACCCAGATGGGTCGGCACCCAGAGTCTGTAGCGCGCCGGGGCGCCGATGACTTTTCCCAGCTTCATGCCAATGCCCTATGACTTCGCGGCGGTCTGTCCCGCCTCCCTCAAAGCACCGTCCAGACCCTCTGGCAGCGCCACATGACTGACGACGTAGCGGTGCTTTCCGGACGCCTCCGGCGCGATGGCGTCCACCAGGCGCACGTCCACGTTGACTTCGCTGCCGAGCCGTGCACGCAGTCCGCTCACGACCCGTTGCTGAGCTTCCCCGTCCCAGGCCGCCGCCGGCACCACTCGCACCTCAACTTCTCTCGGCGTGTGCTGGATGAACTTGAATTCGGCCACCCCGTCCAGCTCACGCAGAACGTAGATCACGGCCAGCGCGTGCATGACCGTTCCATCCGCGCTGACCACAAAGTCCGTCGTCCGTCCCATGACTTCCCCGAGCACGTGCAACCCGCGCCCGGAACGGCAGGACTCGTCGGTCGCGCGCACCATGTCACCCGTACGATAGCGGATGAACGGCTGAGCATTGGAGCAAAGACCCGTCATCACCGCCTCACCGACCTCGCCGGGGGATACCGGGCGCCCGTTCGGATCCAATATCTCGAGGATGATGCTCTCGCTCATCAGCAGCATCTGACCATCGGGGCTCTGGTGAGCCGTGAAACCGACGTCGCGGCTGCCGAATTCATTGGCGGCGGGCACCCCGAATACGGACTCGATCAGCTCGCGCTGCTGGGGGTAGAGAGGCTCTCCAGTGGTGCACACGACTCTCAGGTGCCTGCTGCGCATGTCCACACCCCGGTCCCGCGCACGGGCGGCCAGCAAGGCCAGGCTGCTCGCGTAGCCGTACACACAGCGCGGGCGGAACGCCGACAGCTGGGCGATGTAGGCGTCGATCCGTTGCGGGGACATGTCGAACGCATTGAGCACCAGTTGATTGAACAGCCGATCGCGCAGTGTCTTGATGCGGTCGGTCTTGGCCAGTTCCACGGGTGCTCCCCACAGATACACTTCCTTGTCGCCCACATCCACGCCCCACCAGCGCCGGGCGCGCATGCGGCCTGCGGCATCGGAGGCCTGACGCTCGCGCCCGAAGTAGAACACCAGCGGTTCGCCACTGGATCCGCCGGTGGTGTAGCGAAACGCTCCGCCGGGTACCGACCGCCACACCATGCGCTCGCGGTTTGCGGCGCAGTCCGCCTTCGTCATCAGGGGTAGACGCCGAAGGTCGTCGAAGCTCACCGACGGTCCGCCGGGACGCAGATCCAGCCCTGCGGCGGCAATCCGCTCGGCATGCCACGGAGAGTGCTCCCGGGCGGCTGCCAGCAGGCCGGTGAGCTTCTGAAGTTGAACAGCCTCCAGCTCCCTCCTTCCGAGCCACTGGCTCTGTTCGAGGTCTCCAAGATAGGCGAATGTAGCACGTCTCAGAATTCGCTCGTGCAGCGGATACACGAGCCGTTTCACCAACAACGGATTCATAGCCGTTTGATCATCCCGGGCAGGCACGCCCCGTGCGCTGCACGGGCTGCGGCGGTTCTGGAGTCGCTGGTGAGGTTATGTCGCCGGACGCAGGTTTGCAATATGGAGTACCGCCAACGCCGCGGCCGAGGCGCGCTTTCGGACCGCGGTACTGGCCACGCAACGGCGGGTTCAGCTGCTCCCCCAATCCTTGACCCGTATCAGCACCGATCCGTCCGGTTCGGTCAGATCCAGGGACAACTTGTCACTGATGCGGTGCGTAATGAAGGCGAAATTGATGCGGGCGGCCTGCACGTAGACCTCCGGGTCTCCGTGGGCACCGCAGTATTCCTCCAGAGCTTCGCGCTCAACACGAAACACGCGCACCCTGCCTCGATCCGGCACCGTAAACCGTACCTCGTGGTGGGCCGGATCCCAATAGAGATTTTCGCCCGTTCCGTAATCCAACATAACTGCCACCTACTGTATGCCGCTGGGTGTCACAGCCCCCTGCCGCGCCCGTGCAGTCTTCCAAGAGTCGGTCGGCACGCAACGGTCAGCCCATGATCCTCCCTATACCGCCACCGGCGTGCTGCACCGGCAGCGACATCGCTCAAGTCCCGGCGTCCGCTCCGATGTCGTGGTGCAGATAATAGTAGTCGAAGCAGATCGGGCACAGGGAGTGGCTGGTGTGCGCCGGCGGCTGCTTCACCCAGGCCGGCACCCAGTCCCAATGGTCAGGCTCCGCGGTCCTTTGTGTGCGTCGACAGTGAGCGCACTGGGTTACAAAACCGCGGGAGTCCCGGTAGGGGTTCTCGTCGGGCTCGAAGCCCACCCGTGCATGGGCCTCGTGGGGATAACTGATGCGCAGGCTGTTGACCACCACCAGGGCAGCGCCGCCCGCAAGCGGATAGGCACGTTGGTGGTAACAGCGGAAGACCCGATCGGATGAGCACTCGTAATCGTGGTCCCACGGCTGCCCATGGACGAAGACGCTATGGTACGCACCCAGGTAGTAGCCCCGCAGGGGGCCCTCAATAGCCTCTGCCAAGGGCATGCCAAGAACGAAGCGTTCGCGGAATGTCGGATCGGCGCCGTTGTTCTGCGCAAAGAGATGCCACGCCCGGTTGAAATAGCAAAGACGCAGATCCGGGGTCAGACCGTAGATGACGGCGCTGCTCTTCTCGAGGGTAGAGAGTTCGAACTTGTTCAGGCCCGCCCGAAATTGCCGATCGATTCTCTGCACCGCATCGACCTCCTGTGTCTTTCCCGGCCACGCGCCCGCGTCCGTCAAACAGAGTATGGCACAAGCATCAGCCGGCCTGACGCAGGTGGTGCACGAGGAGAACGATGCGTTTGTAGAGATTGATGATGCGCCGGCGCCAGTCTGTGCTGGGATTGTCCCGGTCCAGCCGGTAGCGACGTTCCAGTTCCTTGGTCTTGTCGTAGATATCCTCGATCAGTGCGCCACCGGTCTTGCCGATCGATCCCGCCAGATCGCTCTTTTCAAGATCGGGAAACGAGCGGATTGCACCGGAGCCAAAGCCGTCGAAATCAAAACCGGCACCCAGCAGGGCGTCGTACTGACTGGTTTTGAGCTCCGGGATGACACGCATGGGATCGGTGCCTTCCTCCAACACCATCCGACACAGATCCTGGTTGGCCTTCACCTCCTCCAGCAGCAGCCGCGCATCGCCGCGGCGGCGGCGCACGAGCGCACCAAGTTCCTGGGTGACCTTCAGGCCGGAGGACGCGAAATCGAACAGACTGCGGATGCTTTGCAGCATTCCTGGACTCTATGGCGCTTTCAGCGCCGCCCGACCGGCCAACGGCTATTGCCCTTGGCCACCGTCAACCGAGTCGGGTCAGCCGGAACACCCGTTCCTCCAGGCTGGTCAGCCCGGCTTCCTTGAAACGCGGATTCTCGTCGAGGATGTTGCGATGGTAGAGCCGCTCCAGCGCGAAGCTGTCCCGATACAGGGCTTCCACCTCCGCCGCCGCCACCGAGAACGGAGGCCCGTCCATCTGCTGCTGTGGGTATTCGAACGTGACCAGCAGGCAGGGGGTCTGCGGCGCCAACAGCTCTGCCATATAGTGCGCGTAGCGTTGGCGCATCTGCGGCGGCAGAGCGATGAGCGAGGCGCGGTCGTAGACACCGGCCACGTCAGCCAGGTCTTCCCGACGCAATGCGAAAAAGTCACCGCACAGAATGGTAATCGAACCACTGTGCCACCGGGTGAACGCGCCCTGGTCGGTACGTGTCGCAGTCAGGCCGTTTTCGGTGAAGAACGCTTCCACTGCAATCGGACTGAGTTCCACACCGACCACCGGGTGGCCCTGTTTGGCCAGCCAGCACATGTCCTGACTTTTGCCGCACAACGGCACGAACACGGGCGCGTTCCCGGGGGTACCGAGCCTGCCCCAGAAATTCTGAAGATGAACATTGACTTCCTGCTGGTGAAATCCGATCTGATCGCGCTCCCAACGCCCGTGCCAGAACTGGGGGTCCATGAAGTGATCCTCCTGGGAATGTGGGATTGTTCCGGGCGCCGCAGGCCGAACCGCATCAAGAAGCGGCCAGGGCCGCGCGGCTGGCGCGACGCTGGCGAACGGCCCCGGCCAGCTCTTCGAGCAGCACCATGCTGTCGTCCCAACCGATGCAGGCATCGGTGACGCTTTGCCCGTATACCAGCGAACGGCCGTCGTTGAGATCCTGGCGCCCCGCCTGTAGATGGCTTTCGATCATCACGCCGAAGATGCGGTTGTCGCCACCGGCGATCTGTCCGGCCACATCCCGTCCCACCACCAGCTGCTGTTGGTGCTGCTTGCGGCTGTTGGCATGGCTGAAATCGATCATCAGCCGGGCGGGCAGATTTGCTTCCTCCAGTTCGTGGGCGGCGCGCTCCACGCTGGCGGCGTCGTAGTTGGGCTGGCGCCCACCGCGCAGAATGATGTGGCAATCCTCGTTGCCGGTGGTGGAAAAGATCGCCGAATGCCCCGCCTTGGTCAGAGACAGGAAATGATGAGGGCGGGACGAGGAACGGATAGCGTCGATGGCCACCCGCAGACTGCCGTCGGTCCCGTTCTTGAATCCCACCGGGCAGGACAGGCCCGAGGCCAGCTCGCGGTGGACCTGGCTTTCGGTGGTACGGGCGCCGATGGCGCCCCAACTGACCAGATCGGACACATACTGGGGACTCACCAGGTCCAGGTATTCCGTACCGGCCGGCACACCCATGTCGTTGAGATCAACCAGCAGCCGCCGGGCCAGGCGCAGACCCTTGTCGATCTCGAAGCTGTGGTCAAGATTGGGATCGTTGATCAGGCCCTTCCATCCCACCGTGGTCCGGGGCTTTTCGAAATACACCCGCATGACGACGAGCAGGTCCTCCCGCAGATTCTGCCGGCATTCCCGTAGACGGGCGGCATATTCCCGGGCGGCGTCGGGGTCGTGGATGGAACAGGGACCGATGACCACCAGCAACCGGTCGTCATGGCCATGCAGAATATCCTGGATACCACGGCGGGTTTCCTGCACGGTCTGCGCCGCCCGTTCGGTGATCGGAAACTCGGCCCGGACCTTGGCAGGCGGAGTGACCTCCTTGATTTCTTTAATTCGTAGATCGTCGGTTTGATATTTCATTTCGATTTCAAGAAGCTAAGGGATCGCTGCCGTGTCAGCCGCTACACGCGGGCGGGAAAACGCCCAATAATACCCCAAAAGCGCCTCGGCCCGGAAAGCACTGCGCCAATTGAATATTATTCCCGCCGCTGCGGGCCAAGACAAGCAGGCGCCGATCCAGGCGCGGGCCCGTTTCCACCTCGCTGCGGACATTTCGGGCACTGCTACACTCTATCTTGCTGCGTCGCGGCTATTGGCGTTCCTGCGGTGACTACGCAGCACCGGGGCGAGGCCTTCGCCTGTTCGCGGCACGCTCGGGGGCAATTTTACGGGCACGACTTCGACGGACAAGCCGCGCTCCCGCGACTGCAGAGTACCGGTGACGCCTCTTGCGGCCGATCGGCAGGAGGCAGTGGTTCCCCTGGAACGCCCTTAGCGGCCGGGTTCCATGCACGGACCGCCTCCAAATTGACGGCGCAACGCCGCACCCTGCGCCGTCCCGCCACTTGCCCGCGCCGGAGCCAGCGCTTGCCGATAGCAAACCTGCGGCGGCGCACCATCAGGGACGTGCCGGGATTCGCAGGCCGCAATCACCGCCATGTACAGACTAAGGAGGGCAAATGTCGATGAATATCCAGGAACTGGAGGGCACCGCCGCCGCCATGATGGCCCCGGGCAAGGGTATCCTGGCAATGGACGAAAGCACCCCGACCATCGGCAAGCGGTTCAACACCGTGGGCGTGGAAAACACCGAGGACAACCGTCTCACGTATCGGGAAATGCTCCTCGGCACCAAGGGGCTCGGTGACTATGTAGCGGGTGCCATTCTGTTCGACGAGACCATTCGCCAGAAGACTCCGGCCGGCAAGCCGTTTCCCGACATGATGGCTGCCCAGGGCATCCTGCCCGGCATCAAGGTGGACAAGCACGCCAAGGATCTCGCCGGCCATCCCGGCGAGAAGGTCACGGAGGGATTGGACGGGCTGCGCGAGCGGCTTGCGGAATACCGCGACATGGGCGCCCGCTTCGCCAAGTGGCGGGCGGTCATCACGATCGGGGAAGGCATCCCTACCCGCGCCTGCCTGGAGGCGAACGCCCATGCGCTGGCCCGTTACGCCGCCCTCTGCCAGGAGGCTGCGCTGGTCCCCATTGTCGAACCGGAAGTTCTTATCGATGGCGACCACACCATCGAGCAGTGCTACGACGTGACGGTGGAGACCCAGCGCGTGGTCTTCGACGAGCTCTATCGTCAGGGCGTTGCGTTCGAAGGCATGGTATTGAAACCGAGCATGGTGCTGTCAGGCAAACGGGCTCAGCGCCAGGCAGGTGTCGATGAAGTGGCTGAACAGACCCTCCGCTGTCTGCGCCGGACGGTACCGGCAGCCGTTCCGGGAATAGCGTTCCTGTCCGGCGGACAGAGCGACGCTCAGGCAACCGAGCACCTCAATCGCATGAACACCATGGCCAAGGACATGGCGCTGCCATGGCGTCTTACGTTTTCCTATTCGCGGGCGCTGCAGAGCCATCCCATGGAAATCTGGAAAGGCGACCCCGCCAATGTGGACCGCGCACAAGAGGTGCTGCTGCACCGGGCAAAATGCAACGGTGCAGCAAGCCTTGGACAATACAGCGACGCCATGGAGCGGGAAAAGGCGGCCTGAACGGCGGCCGCATACGCTGTCTTCTCCCGGTCCCGATCCGTAAGGCCGGGATCCGCGATGCGCAGCGCGCCGCAGCGTCGCTGTCGGGGATCGTTGAACGGTCACAGCGCCCGCCTGTCTACTCGACAAAGGATCCGGCCATATGATGCCGAGCGGTCTCGGGCAACAGGTCTTGCCGACAGGCGAACGTCGATCCGGTTCGCCAGTGGTGACAATTCACGGAGGAACACAATGAATGCACGCCCGGAATCCAGCCCCCTGGACAGCTGGTCCATAGAGGATTTGTCCATTGCCACTATCCGTACCCTGGCCATGGACGCCGTGCAAAAGGCGAACTCAGGTCACCCGGGTACGCCCATGGCACTGGCGCCCCTGGCCTACGTATTGTGGACCCGCTTTCTTCGGCACAATCCGGCCGATCCCCGCTGGCCGGACCGTGACCGGTTCGTACTGTCCAACGGCCATGCATCGATGCTGCAGTACGCCATGCTCTATCTCACGGGCTACGATGTCAGCCTCGAAGACCTGAAACAGTTCAGACAATGGGGAAGCAAGACCCCGGGACATCCGGAGTACGGCATCACCCCCGGTGTGGAGACCACCACGGGGCCACTGGGTCAGGGCCTGATGACGGCAGTGGGGATGGCTATCGCGGAAGCCCACCTGGCGGCCACTTTCAACCGGCCGGGGCATCAGACCATCAACCACCACACCTACGCTTTCTGCAGCGATGGAGATTTGATGGAGGGCGCCTCCCATGAAGCCGCATCGGTGGCCGGCCACCTGGGCCTGGGAAAGCTGATCTGCGTCTATGACGACAACCACATCACCATAGACGGCGAGACCCGCATCGCCTATTCGGACGACGTGCCGGGACGTTTCAGCGCGTACGGTTGGGACGTCCAGGATCTGGGCGACCGGGCCAACGATCTTGACACCATCCACGAGGCATTGGAGCACGCCCGCAGCGTCACGGAAAAACCCTCCATGATCGTGCTGCGCAGTCACATCGGTTACGGCGCGCCCCATCTGCAGGACACCCCCAAGGCTCACGGCTCCCCGTTGGGCGAAGACGAAGTACGGGCCGCCAAAGCCAACTATGGCTGGCCGGAAGACGCCCGGTTCCTGGTGCCCGAGCAGGTGCTGGCGCACACCCGCGGTGCCGTCGACCGGGGCAAGCGCCTGCAAGAGGAATGGCAGCAGGCATTTTCCCGTTATCGGCACGACCATCCCGAGGTGGCGGCACGCTTCGAGGCCGCCCAGGCCGGCGAACTGCCGACCGGCTGGGACGCCGACCTGCCTGCGTTCGACGCCGATGCCGAGCCGATCGCCACCCGCTCGGCAGGACAGAAGGTGATGGCCCGACTGGGTGCCACCATTCCCTGGTTAATCGGCGGCGCAGCGGACCTGGCATCTTCCACCAAGACAGTGATCGAGGACGGAGGCGATCTGGAAAAGGGCCAGCATGAGGGCCGCAACCTGCACTGGGGCATACGCGAACATGTCATGTGCGCGGCCTCCTCGGGCATGGCACTGCACGGAGGTCTGCAGCCGTTCGCTTCCACGTTCTTCATTTTCACCGACTACGCCCGACCGGCGATCCGACTGGCCGCATTGATGGAGTTGCCGGTCGTCTACGTGATGACCCACGACTCCATCGGGCTGGGTGAGGACGGACCGACCCACCAGCCCATCGAGCACCTGGCGTCTTTCCGCGCCATGCCCAATATGTGCGTGATCCGGCCGGCGGACGCCAACGAAGTCGTGCATGCCTGGCGCGCGGCGCTCACCCGACGGGACGGACCCACCATGCTGGTGCTGACCCGCCAGAAGCTGCCGGTGCTGGACCGCACCGCACTCGCGCCTGCGGACGGCGTGCTGCAGGGCGCCTACGTCCTGTCTGCGGAGAAAGGAAGCCGCCCCGACGTGATCCTAATCGCCACCGGCTCCGAGGTTCACCTGACCCTTGCGGCCCAGCAGGAACTCTCCCGCTCCCACGGCATGGATGCGCGCGTGGTGAGCATGCCAAGCTGGGAACTGTTCCGCGCACAGTCGCAGGACTACCGGCGCTCGGTGCTGCCGCCGGAAGTGACGCAGCGCCTGGCGGTCGAGGCCGGTGCCCCCCAGGGCTGGTGCGAATGGGTCGGCGACGGCGGACGGGTGATCGGGATTACGCGGTTCGGCGCCAGCGCGCCCGCCGCCGAAAACTTCAGTCACTACGGCTTTACCGTGGACAACATCGTGCAGCAGGCCCGGGAGATGGCGGCCCAGTAGACGACATGCCGTAAGAGGCTGTCACAGGAGCGACATATGCCTAGCGTACTCGTCACGGGCGCCAACCGGGGGCTGGGGCTGGAATTCGTCAGACAATACGCAGATTCCGGCTGGCGAGTGTACGCCTGCTGCCGCAAACCGGAACAGGCGCAGGCGCTGAACGAACTGGCGGCCGGCACCCAGGCGGTGTCGGTTCACCCTCTGGACGTGGCCGATCACCATCAGATTGACGCCCTGGGCCGGACCCTGGGCAGCGAGCCGCTGGATGTGCTGCTGAACAACGCCGGCACCTACGGCGGGCACGAGCAGCAGAATCTGGGAAACCTCGACTACGAATCCTGGGCTCACACTTTCCAGGTCAACACTATGGGACCCGTGCGCATGGTGGAACGCCTGCTCGACAATCTGGAACGCAGCCAGCGACGCCTGGTGGTGACCATCACCAGCCTGATGGGATCCATCGCGGACAACACCAGTGGCGGATCCTATCTATACCGCACCAGCAAAGCCGCGTTGAACGCCGCCATGAAGAGCGTCGCCCTGGACGTGGCTCCACGCGGCGTCCATGTCCTGCTGCTGCACCCCGGCTGGGTCCGAACCGACATGGGCGGACCCAACGCGTTGATCACGCCGCAGGAGAGCGTGCGAACCATCCGACAACGGGTGGAAATGTTCACACCAGATCAGTCAGGCGACTTCCTCAACTACGACGGGCATGAATATCCGTGGTGAAGTGAGGGGGACTCACAACGGCCGCCGGCCCACCACAATCACATCGCGCCCCTCGGCCACCGGATACACCGCCGGCTCCATGTCCGCGCGCCGGAACTGTTCGGCGATCTCCTCGGCGCTCAGGAAGTGGTTGCCCTGGACATGCTCGCCCAGGTTCTGAAACGCCATCGCCCGGCGCATGGGGTCCCGCAAGCGGGCGCGGTCCGCCGGCCAGTCCGGCTCCCAGATGACGGCGACACCGCCCGGCTTGAGATGGCTCCTGAGGGTCTGGAAAACCGTATCCTTGCGGTCCCAGACATGATGCAGCGCCCGGTTCATGGCGACCAGATCCACTGGTTCGGCAATACCGAAATGATGGATATCGCCAGCCTCGAAACGCAGTCTGCCGTCCAGGCCTTCGGCCTGGGCCAAGCGCTGCGCCTGCCGGATGTTCTCGTCGAATCCGTCCAGCCCCACGCCTCGGAGTCTCGGAAATCGCTGCGCCAATCGACGCAGATACCAACCGTTGCCGCAGCCCAGATCCACCGCCACCCCGCCCTGCTCGTCGACTTCCCGGAATGCGGGAACCCGTTCGAGCACCTCCCGTTCCAGAAGCGGCGCGAACTGATGCTCCAGCATGGGACCGAACCACGGCAGCACGGTCTCCCTCTCTGCCAACACCCGCTCGCCGGGTCTCTCGCCGCTAGCCATCAGACCCGCGGCACGCTCGCCCAGATGAGTGGACAGCACGGCCTGAACGGCCAACGGCATCAACGTGTCCGGCGCGTCAGGACGGAAAGCATCTCCCAGAGGTGACAGCACGAACGACCCCGGCTCGACTTCCTCCAGCAGTTCGAAGGCGTAGGCACTGTCGCACCAACGGACCACGTAACCGGGATCCTTGCCCGTGCGAGCCGCCAGGGCCTGCGGGCTCGCGGGCGAGTCCTTCGCAAGGGCCTCCAACAAGCCGTTCACCACGCCTATGTAGGCGATATTCAGAACCAGCGTACCCTGCAGCCTCTGCAGGACCTGTTGCCGCATCGTCGACTCAACCATGATCCGTAGGCGCCTCCCACTCGCGCTGCCTGGACGGCGGCAATTCTGACAGAAGCATCGAGACAGCCCAAGGCCACCTGTAGGCGGTCGCACTTCATGCGCGGCCGGAGTATCAGATCAGAACCGCCGGGCAGGCTTGCCATCGCGCTACGGGACCAAAGCCTCAAGTCTCTGATGTTATTGAGAATCTGTCCCGCGCGTCGCCAACAGCCGCCCCTGACACCATACGGCACCGCCGGCGGTCCGCGCCCGATGAGACCCTGGATTGTCGATTACTTTTACACTCGATATAGGCCTCACCCCACAGAAGCTAATGTGAGAGTATCACAAAGACTCACTGTACATTATTGCAACTTATTATTTATACAGTTGTTATTTGAGGAGATTGGCGCCCTGGCCATGAAAACAAATGTCGATACAATTTACATAATTGAGTACCTCCCACCCATGAAGGTGATTAACTGTTTGTTTCAAAGCGCAATCCATACGCGGCACGATGTTTGCTTCAGGATCACCCTTAGGAAATTCGGGGGCCAGACAAGCAAACGCCCGCGGCCAAGACAGCGACGCAGCAAATCGGCCGCCTTCGGGGCAGTTGGAGACAAACATGACAACAACTCGAAAAGTTATGGAAAGCACAGCCGCGGCCATGCTGTTGGCGCTATTCGCAAGCGGGCCTGTGCACGCGGACGCGCTCAATTTACTGTCTTCCGCATCGGGACCGGACCTGCTGTTCGACGGTCTATCCATCGGATACACCTACGACTCCGGCACCAATACCGGCGTCTTCACTGCTTCCGGCGACTCCGGCCTGCTCTGCATGAAGAATCAGCCTTGCCTGAATACCAACGCACCCTATCACTACAGCCTGACGGCTGACCTCACCGGCGCCGGATCCTTGCTGTCGGGTTCTCTCAGCCTACTGGACGGCAATTCCAATTCGGTGCTGAGCGCCAGCTTGAATGCCTTCGGAGCGAGCAGCAAGGCAGCAGGCACTGCTGTGTTCGAGTTCACTACCGACCGAGCTTCCGGTTGGCTCACAGCGGACTATCCGGCCCTTCAGAGCAACCTTGGAATAATCACGAGTGTCACAACCGGCATCAACTTCCAGGACCTTACACACGCCTTTAGCACGACCTCCGGCGCAACGGTATATACAGACAACTTCGCGGTGCCAGTACCGGCGGCAGCCTGGTTGTTTGGGTCGGGATTGATTGGGCTGGTCGCCGTCGCCCGCCGCGGGCGCGGTTCAGCAGCGGGTTCCCTGGTGAATCGCACGAGCAATAGTTAAGGATTACATAACAATGAACGCTTTTTTTAATCCTAAATCTGCTGTCAGCCAGCTGTTGACCGGTGCTCTACTCACGCTTTTCCTGACGACCCCGGCCTCCGCCACCTTACTGGGAGTGCAACCAGGGATTCCCAAGATCGCCTTTGGCAGCTCGACCGGCCAGGGCGCGACGTTCAACGCCAGCACCGGCGCTCTCAGCTTCACGGCTGTGCCGTATTATTACCAGCCCACGGCCAGCACGTTGATACTCGCACCTTTTTCCGGGTCGGCATCTCTCCAGATCGGCTTCGATGTCAACTCCAGCGGCGTGATAACAGGCCACCACAGCGGGGGCGACTTCGTGCTGACCGGGACGGTGGATACCGGCACGCAGGGGGGCAAGTACAGTGGCACACTGCTCACCGGCAACATCGACCGCTTCGGCTTCCTGAACCAGACCGCCACCACCGACGCCATGGACTTCGTATTCAACATCACCGGCGGCAGCATGATGAGCCTTTACGGCACCGGCACCCTGGGCGTGTCCATGGCCCTGGAGAACTCCACCTTCAATGGAACGTTTGCGGACAATTTCTCCAGCACGCGAATCAAGGGCTCCCTCGGACCGGTTGCAGTACCGGACTCCATCCCGGATCCATCAACGCCTCTGCTGCTGGTGGCCGGCCTGCCGCTCATGATGCGTGCGATTCGAAAACACGGAAGGCGAAAGGCCGCCTGATTGCTCCTCCCAAAGGAACGAGAGACCGGATGCTTCCATATCTTTACAATAAGGGAACAGTTAACCCGGACCACCAATGCAGACGGTCTCTGCTGACGTGGTGGTTTTTGGAGCAGTTTCAGAGTATTGTCGTCGTATCGTCCAGGTCCTGGGCTTGTCAGCAATTTTTACAGGCGTGCCCCAGAAAAGTCTGAATATTCGACGCAGGACTTACCGGTATATCTAAGAGTCAGTGGGTTAGGTTGCAAGGCATAGATCATGCATGCCTAAACGCCAGATAAGCAAGCGCCGGCAATGATCCGGAATAAGTAAGAAATGAGGCGCCACGGGATATGACTAAGCGACTATCACTCTACCTGGCCATCCTGCTGGCCGCTCCGCTGGGAGTGGCCCATGCTACGCCGATCAGCTACACCGGGACGAGCACCGGGGTGGACTCCGGCAAGCCCCTGTCCGCAAAGGCGGACTTCTCCATAGGCACTGCCGGCGACCTGACGGTCACCCTGTATAACACCGGGACTTACGATGTCACACAGCCTTCCGACATTCTGCAGGCGGTGTATTGGAGCATGGCCAGTGACGTGAGTCTTCAGTTGGTATCCGCCACCACGGCAGCGCAAGTGCAATTCACCTCCTCGGGAAACCACCAGTACGGCGGTGGTTCGTACACTGAATCGGCCGGTCAAACCTATTCGGGTACGACAGAGTTGAGCGGCAAGTATTCTCTGGGCAGTCCGATTGCAGGCATCGGCTCGGCAGGGCTCGGTAACTTCGGCAATACGGTGGGCGGCGGCGACTACGGGATCCTGCCGACCGCTCGGCACTACCCTAGCTACACGGGGGACAGGCTCAGCACCTACAACGGTGGCATGGTCAACAACAGTCCCTATGCCCAGGGCAACGTGACATTCCACTTGAAGGCCACAGCCAACGGGGCTCCCATCACCGATGTGGGTGCGCTCGGCCTGAAAGATGTCAACTTCCAGTGGGGCACAAGCCCTGATCTGGTCGGCCCGGCTACTGTGCCCGCACCCAGCACTCTGGCCCTGATGCCCCTCGCCATCGGATTGATGGCCGCGGTCACACGAAAACGCCGCCGCCGAACCTGACAAGACCCGGCCGGAGCCCGCATCACGTCACGGTCCCAAGCTGACCCCGGCTCTCTTCAGAAGGGCCTTGGCGTACTTGATAGGCACTGCGAAGCTGATCCCACTGGGATGGCGCAGCGCATTCTCCTTCGTTCCCTCTACCAGCACTTTGTTGATAATCCCCACTACGCGGCCGCTGGCCATTCCATATAGCGGACTGCCACTGTTGCCGGGATAGGCCGTCGCATCCAGTTGGTAGACGCGATAAGGATGCTGCAAACGGGCGATAACCTCCGAGCTCAAGCTGCGCGTCGTATTCACGGGAATAGCGATCGGCGTGATGCAGGAAATCATCCCCCGATGGGTCACCGGATAGAGCCCCAGAATCATCCCGATAGGAAAGCCGGTAAAGGCGTAGAACTGTCCTTCACGTACCGTGGAGTCGTTCCCGAGGGCCATGGGCGGCAAGGGCGGACCACTGATCTTCAACACGGCGAGATCGTGACTGCTGTCGGTGGCCACCACCTCCGCCTGCCGCGTCTGAGCACGGTTGCCCACGCCGCTGAACACCGCCAGATATTCGAAGTGTTCCTTGTCCAGAGTCCTGGGGATCACATGGGCGTTGGTGAGTACATGCCGCCCATCACCCACGGCGAAACCGGTGCCCAACAGTTCCACCGGCGGACGCCGGGTCTTCTCTACCGTGCCCACGCCCACGATGCTGGGTTTGATCCTGGCTATGGTATCCGGCAGTCGACTTGCATCCGGTGCGATGGCCAGCGCCGGTGCTATCGGAACGAGCCCAACAGATGACAATATCAGCGCTACGATCAACGGACCGCGGCCACACCTATACCAACGTTTAGCGCTTCGCACCACGTTCATTGTCTGATGACCCTCGCGCCGAGTTATCCGGAATCAGTATGCGCAGAAGGACCCGTGCACGCAATTGCCTTCCCGAGGCACCCGACCCACCGCTTGCATCAATTGTAGGCGGCACCGATTGTCTCGTCAGAGGGCCGCGGCGCAGACGTCTCTCGTCCCCATGCATCCAGTTCGTGCCGGAGCGCGCTGGCCACCTGCGGGTATCGCTCCGCCACGTCCGTGGTCGAGTTTGGATCGTTGACAATGTCGTAAAGCCGATACGCGGGACCGCTGCGCAACGCCAGGCGAATCAGTTTCCAGCGTCCCCGTCTAATCATCCGATCCCTGGCGGAATCAACCAGTGCGATGAAATCCCGCTTCAGCGCCAGCGTACCCACCGACTTATCCCGAATCTCCAACAGGTCCAACAGCTCCGGATATCGGATGTGGTCAGGGTCCATCCCCGGCGGCGGCGCGAGCCAGATGCCGGTCTCAAAGAACGCCGGCAGATCCAGATCATGGTCTCCACCGGCGAGATAGGCGGTCAGGGAAGTTCCCTGAACGTGTTCCGGCACCGGCAATCCACACAACTCCAGCAACGTCGGAACCAGATCCACGGTGCGCACGATACGATCGTCCAGCCCGCGCGTTGAGATTCCGGGCCCGGTCAGTATGAGGGGTACCTTGCTGCTCGCCTCGCCAAGAACGCTGTTTCCCTGCCCCCACGTTCCGTGCTCGAAGAATTCCATGCCGTGATCACTATAGACTCCAATAATCGTATTGCGTCCCAAACCGCACACTTCCAGGTGCCGCACGATCTCTCTGACTTCGTCGTCGAAACGACGGACACACCCGTCATAAAGATCCAGCACCTGTTCCAGATCGAAAGCTTCTTTGGGTTCTTTCTGGCTGCGAATGATATCTTCGGGCTCAGCCAGGCGCGCCATCGCGAATTTAGATGGCCCACGGTAACTCGGGTCCGAATACATGGAATAATAGGGATACTCGCTCCCAAAGGGCGGGTGTGTGGTAGCCATGAACACATTAAGAAAAAACGGCCTTTCCATACCTGCAAGTCGACTGATCCATTCACGCGTTTTCGCTCCGAGCGCCTGGGTCAAGGGTATCCCGGCCAGATAGTAGATCTCGGGCAGAAACTGTTTGCCAAAGCGATTGTGAGTGAACAGCGACAGAAACAATCGAACGTCTTTGGGCCCCTGCCGAATCAAATACCGCATGTTCCATTGATCTTCCGGGAGGTCGCAGATGTCGAAACCGAAAGACAGCTTCTTCAGATCGCTTCCCGCCCAGTCGCCTATGGCAACCGTCTGGTATCCGCTTTTCTTCAGAAGATGGGGAAGCGCGGGGAAAGGCAGATCCGCTTCGCGTGCATCGACATAATTGCTGCGGACTCGATGCGCCGTGGGCCACGTGCCCGTAAGCAACGATGCCAGACTGGGTGCCGTACGCGCCAATGGCGTGTAACAGTTTGAAAATACCGTTCCCCGTCTCGCGAAGACATCCAGAAACGGCGTGGTATTGCGGGGATAGCCGCATATCCCCAAGCGGTCCACCCTCAGGGTGTCGCAGCCGATCAAGACGATATTCGGGGTGCCGTCCCGGCGGCCTGACTGCTGAACCCTCCTCGTGGGGGCCCGGACGGGCCACCAGGCGTACACGAGCGGTCCGTACAGCAGCAGCGTGAAGGCGGCAACAGTGCCCAATTCCACCCAATGCCCGCCCCCTGCGACCCAGAAAGCCTGCGCCAGCGGGTACCCCAACAGCCCGGCAAGAACCACCCGCAGCCATCGGATTCGAGAGACCGACAGTCGATCCCATAGCCAATGAAAGCGGGTCATGTTGTAGTTGGAGGACATCATGATTCCGCTCGGCAAATGCAGCAACTGACTGCAGAACTGGAGCACGCTGATTGCCACAATGCCCGCTATTCCAGCCAGCGACCACTCCGTCCACGACACTGTCAAATCTCTCGAATATGCCCATGCGCCCACCGAAAGCATGGGCAGAGCCGCCAACCACGCGATCAGCAGGGCGCTCCAAGCCGTCAGCCGTAACAGCGACAGTGCCGTATATCCGAGATAATGGCGACGGATCTCTTCCCGTATCTGAGGCCCTGTCCGGGAAAATACCAATAGCGAGCGAGTCGCAAGGCATAGTGCTCCGAACGCACCGAGCGACAGGGCGACAATTAGCGCATTCCTCACCATATGCGTTCCCAGTCTCCGGCGCCCGAACTAGAGCAAGAAAGTCAATTGACAGGCCGTCTCTTGAAATATGCGCTGAGTTCACCCAGCGCTGCGGCAACCCGCACCAGATAAAAGCGCGTCTGTGGCCAGTACAGCGAAGTGGCCAAATGCAGCAGGTATCCGCCCAACTTGCGCCATAGGTACCGCGGGGGAAGCCGGGCTTCGGCATGCTGCACCCGAGTCACCGCCAGCGAACGCTGATAACTCTTACGCACCAGATATCCCAATCGCAAACGTTCACCGTCCACATAGTGATACTGCACGACCGTCGGCACGTACCGCAGGACGGCTCCTGCGGCCAACGCCCGTCTCATGAAATCGCTGTCCTCGCCCCCCCCGAGATTGTGCCCCTTCGGGCCAAGTTCGCTGGAAAATCCGCCTACACGCCTGAACAGATCTCTACGCAAAAAGAGGTTACCTCCGCCGGGGATAGGCCCCTCCTTGTCCAATCCGCGTGGCTGATCTCCAAGGTCGTAGCGCGGGACAGGAAGTGGGTACACGGCATATTCGTTATCCGCGTGGAGCCAGGCGGGTTCACGCCCGTCCCAGTCCGGAAGGATCCGTCCGCAATAGATGTCGCTGTCGGGATAGTCCTGCACGGCCCGATGGATGCCCACAATGTATCCATCGTCGACCCGGTGGTCATCATCCACAAACGCCATAATGGGCGCCGAACATGCTTCAATCGCCGTATTGAGGGCAAACGATTTACCCCTCCGCGGCTCCTCGATCCAACGCAGGGGAAGGCGTTGCTCCGGGTGCTTCTCCCCCGCATGGGCCACCAGCATCTGCTCGCTATCGTCCGTGCACGCGTTGAGCACCACCAAGACCCCGACGGCACAGTCGTTCGGTCTGCGGGCACGGTCCAGATACTGCAAAGTACGCCGTAGCAAGGCCGATCGGTTGAAGGTGCAAATAACGATTTCTACGTCCATGGGTACGTCCGTCA
>CAZNBB010000041.1:0-29580 GCA_964571225.1 uncultured Gammaproteobacteria bacterium | reverse complement strand
GAACGCTTCTTGCATGGTTCCTCCCTATTCAGGATGCACCCCGCGCGTTTGCCCGGGGTACTACCGAACGTTCCGATTCGACGGAAGCTGTGGGTTATGAATTCAGGTGCCCGGGGGCACATTCAGCGCCCGCAGCCGTCTTCCGTCCGAGTGTGCGGGCAGCCCCATTCCCGCCAGATAGAACAACAGCCGTACCAGCGAATTGCGGGTAGCCGTCAATCGCAGGGCGGCGACGGTGAACCGTACGCTGCGCCGCGAGATCTTCACTTCCCGGCCTGCCGCGAAGTCGCGCCGGTCGTTGATCCGGCGCAACGTCAGCACGGCCATTCCCGCCGCCCACAGGCAGAAATTGCGGATACCGGCCTCCTCGGCAGGAATGGTGAGCGAGTACGTCAGGGCATTTTTCAGGTGGCTATGGGCGATGCCTATCAGGTCGGCCAAACCGTCTCCGAAGACCTGCTGGTACTCGCCCGGCGTCAGCTGCTGAAGATCGAAACCGGCTTCCGGGAACGCATCGCGCGGCAGCCAGCACACCCCCCGCTCACGATCTTCCCAGTGATCCTTCAGGATGTTGGTCATCTGCAGCCCTTGACCGAACGATACCGACAGACGCAGCAGGGTTTCGCGGTGTCGGGCGATGGCCGGGGAGTACTCACAGAACAGTTCAGTGAGCATTTCGCCCACTACGCCGGCGACGTAGTAGCAATACTGATCGAGCTCCGGCAGATCCTGCAGGCCGTCGGGCCCGGCACCGGCTTGGAATTCCGCCATGCCTTCGGACATCACGGCAACGCAGCGCTCTATGGGTCGACGCTGTTGTGGGCTCAGGCCATGGGTGATACCGATGACCCGGGGAATCAGTCCCACGAGGAGTCGTTCGTCGGCCAGGGTCTGCTCCGAGAGCAGCGGCGCCAATTCGGCCGCCAGCGCCTCTGGGGAATGGCGGCCCGCCACGGTTTCCGCGAACTGGGCGCAGAAACGGCGTTTGTGCGCGGTCGACAACGTCGGCTCGTCCTCGATGGTGTCCACGATGCGGCACAACAGGTAGGCGTTGGAGACCGCATGGCACAAGGGGCCGGGTAACTGGGGGATGGTGAGCGCAAAGGTGCGCGAGACCCCCGCAAGAAGGCGCTCCTGCAGCTCGCTGTCCACGAGTGCCGCCAGCGCGTGCAGTTCGTCCTCGTCGGCAGAGGCGGCTGATACCTGGGGATTTGCGGTCATGGAGCTGTCCCCGTGTAGCGTATGCCGTCCAGCGACTTGCGAAAATGGTTGTGGACGGCTCGCATGATGCCGGCGGCGTCCAGCCCGCATTCGGCAAGCAGTTCCGCCCGCGTGCCATGGTCGATGAACCGGTGCGGCAATCCCATGTTGATGACCGGTACGAGCAGCTGCTGGGCGGCCAGCACTTCATTGACCGCGCTGCCGGCGCCGCCGGCGACTGCGTTGTCTTCGACGGTGACGAGCAGATCATGCTCGTTGGCCGCGTTCAGTATGGCGTTTTCGTCCAGCGGGCTGATAAAGCGCATGTTGACTACAGTGGCATCCAGTTGTTGCGCCGCCTCCACGGCCTCGCTCAGCAAGGTGCCGAACGCGAGAATCGCCACCGAGCGGCCGCGCCTGCGGACCTCGGCCCGACCCATGGGCAGCACCGCCATCTTATCCTTGATCGGCACCCCCACGCCCGTATCTCGGGGATAGCGTACCGCGGCGGGGCCGCGGTGAAGGAAACCCGTGTACAGCATCTGACGCGCCTCGTTTTCATCCGAAGGCGCCATTATCACCAGATTCGGGACGCAGCGCAGGTACGAAAGGTCGAAGGCGCCGGCGTGGGTGGGGCCGTCGGGGCCCACCAGACCGGCCCGGTCTATGGCAAACAGAACGTCGAGGTTCTGAAGAGCGATGTCATGGATCAGCTGGTCGTAGGCCCGTTGCAGGAACGTCGAGTAGATAGCGACGACCGGCTTGACCCCTTCGCATGCCAAGCCCGCTGCCAGAGTGAGGGCATGCTGCTCGGCGATACTGACGTCGTAGTAGCGCTCCGGATAGCGGCCGGCGAACTCAACCAGCCCCGATCCTTCGCGCATCGCGGGGGTGATCGCCACCAGTCGGCGGTCCCGATCGGCCATGTCGCACAGCCATTGACCGAAGACCTTCGTATAGCTGGGCGGTTTGTTCGTGGGTTTCGAGGGGCGCACGCCGACCTGCGGATCGAACGGACCGACGCCGTGGTAGGCGACCGGGTCGCTTTCTGCGGGCGGGTAGCCCTTACCCTTGCGGGTGACCACGTGCAGCAGTCGGGGACCATTGATGGGTCGCAGGTGCTTCAAGGTCCTGACCAGTCCGTTGACGTCGTGGCCGTCGATGGGTCCGAAGTACTGGAAGCCCAGCTCCTCGAACAGGGCACCCGGCGTGAGCATGCTCTTGACTGCGGCTTCCGCCCGCCGGGCGAATTCCTCCATGGGCGGCATGCGGCTGAGAATGCGTTTGCCACCTTGGCGGGCCGCCATCCAGTAGCGGGTGGAGAGCAGATTGGTCAGGTAGCGGGAGAGGGCGCCTACGTTGGGCGAAATGGACATGGCGTTATCGTTCAACACCACCAGCAGATCCGACTTCAGGTCACCGGCGTGATTGAGCGCTTCCAATGCCATTCCCGCAGTCAGCGCCCCGTCCCCTATCACCGCCACCACGCGGCGGGGGCTGCCGGCCGTACGGGCGCCCAGAACCATGCCCAGAGCGGCACTTATGGAAGTGCCCGCATGAGCAACCCCGAAGGCATCGTAAGGGCTTTCGCTGCGCTTGGGAAAGCCGGACAGACCGTGGCGTTTGCGCACCGTGTGGATGCGGTCCCGCCGCCCGGTGAGGATCTTGTGAGGATATGTCTGGTGACCGACGTCCCACACCAGCCGTTCACGAGGGGTATCGAACACGTAATGTAAAGCAAGCGTCAATTCGACAGTTCCCAGGCCGGCGGCGAAGTGACCGCCGCTCTGTGCCACCGACGCGATGAGGAATTCCCGCAGCTGATCCGCCAACTCGGGCAGCCGTTCCTGGCCCAGCCCCCGTAAATCCCTGGGGCTTTCGATCTGATCTAGTAAGGGATACCGTCCACTGGTCGTCATGTCCCAGTTACTCTCCGGGCAGCTGTGATGTCGCAATGCTAAAGCAATTGACCGCAAGCACCCACGATACGTTCAGTATACGTCCGGTGCCTGCGGTTGCTCCGGGCAATACCTACCGGAGCGTGACGGGAGCATGGATCTGACAATTTCGCTACGGGTTTGTCCGTAGTTTGCCGTATCATTTCTATATTGACCATAACACTGTAGTGACACTTTTCCAGTTACCGCCATTCGCGCGACTCCCGTACAATCGAAAGCCGGTACGCTAGTGAAGCGCCGTCGTGGTGCGTTCGCGCCGCGTTCTTCACCCGGAGGGTCGTCAGTTAGTTGACGCATGGCTGTCAATTCACTGTGATGGCAGGAACCGAAAATTGCCAGTCAGTGTCTATACTTTCCGTCAGCAGGACGGGCATATGAGCCCGCAGCTTTTACGGTAGGCAGAAGGAGACACGGATGGAAGCCATACTCGCCAAGCCGCGCGGGTTCTGCGCCGGGGTGGTCAGGGCCGTCGAGATTGTAGAGCGGGCTCTCGACGCCTATGGTCCCCCGGTTTACGTGGTACACGAAATCGTTCACAACGAACGCGTGGTGGCGGACCTGCGTAATCGGGGCGCGGTGTTTGTCGACTCGGTCGAGCAGGTGCCGGACCGGGCCACGACGGTGTTCAGCGCCCACGGCGTGGCAGCCAACGTGATGGGTCGGGCGGAGCACCGCGACTTGCGAATCATCGACGCCACCTGCCCACTGGTCACCAAAGTGCACCTGGAAGTGGCCCGCCATGCCCGGGAAGGGCGCGAAGTGATTCTGATCGGCCACGCAGGCCATCCAGAGGTGATCGGTACATTGGGTCAGTACGACCGCAGCTTCGGCGGCGACATCTACCTGGTCGAAACCGTCGACGACGTGGCCAACCTGGATGTGCGCGATCCGGCGCGCTTGGCGTTCGTGACCCAGACCACATTGTCCATGGATGACACGCGACGGATCATTGCCGCCTTGCAGGAGCGCTTTCCCGCCATCACAGGGCCGCGCCGCGATGACATCTGCTACGCCACTCAGAACCGCCAGACCGCCGTGCGTCGTCTCGCCGATCGGGTCGATGTGCTGTTGGTGGTGGGTGCCCGCAACAGTTCCAATTCCAACCGGCTGCGGGAGGTCGGAGAGCAGATGGGCGTCAAGGCGTACCTCGTCCAGAGCGCCGAGGACCTGGAGCCGGCCTGGCTGCTCGGACAGTCGCGAGTGGGCATAACGGCGGGCGCATCCACACCGGAAGTGCTCGTGCAAGGTGTGCTGGACAAACTGGCCGGACTGGGCGTCAGGAACGTGGTGGAAATGGAGTCCGAGCCAGAAACGGTGACGTTCCGCATTCCGGAGCCGCTCGCGAAGGCCTACCGGGAGAAATGCCAGCGTTCGACCGAGAGTGTCGCGGTCTCAAGCCAGGGAGGAAGTTGAGTATGGGTGTACCGGTGCGACAGCAATTGCGGATAGGCAGCTACGTCCTCAAACGCAAGCTCAAGGGGCAGCGACGCTATCCGCTGGTGCTGATGCTCGAGCCGTTGTTCCGCTGCAATCTGGCCTGTGCGGGCTGCGGCAAGATCGACTATCCGGATGACATCCTGAATCAGCGCCTGAGCGAAGCCGAATGCCTGGAGGCGGTGGACGAATGCGGCGCTCCTGTCGTGTCCATAGCCGGCGGCGAGCCGCTCCTCCACAAGGAGATGCCGCAGATCGTGCGCGGCATGATCCAACGCAAGAAGTTCGTTTATCTGTGCACCAATGCGTTGCTGCTCAAGAAGCGCATGGACGACTACCAGCCGTCGCCGTATCTGACGTTCTCGATCCATTTGGACGGCAATCGCGAGCACCACGACGCATCGGTCTGTCAGCCCGGCGTGTTCGACCGGGTGATTCCCATCATCCGCGAAGCGCTGGATCGCGGTTTCAGGGTGACCGTGAATTGCACGCTTTTCCAAGGGGAGTCGGCGGAGGAGATCGCCGATTTCCTGGACTTCGTGACCGACCTCGGCGTGGAAGGCGTGACGGTGTCGCCTGGGTTCAGCTATGAACATGCGCCGCGCCAGGATCTGTTCCTGCAGCGTCATGCGACCAAGAATCTCTTCCGCGACGTATTCAAGCGCCGCGCAAAGAAATGGCCCCTGAATCATTCGGCGTTGTATCTGGATTTTCTGGCGGGTAACCAGCAATACAGCTGTACGCCCTGGGGCAACCCGACGCGCAACGTATTCGGCTGGCAGCGCCCCTGCTATCTGCTGGTGGACGAGGGCTATGCGCCGAGCTTTCGTGCGCTGATGGAAGAGACCGATTGGGAGTCCTACGGCACCGGCCGCAATCCGAAGTGCGCGAACTGCATGGCGCACTGCGGCTTCGAACCCACCGCGGTCAATGACGCCGTCGCGCATCCGCTGAAGGCGTTGCTCGCCTCGATACGGGGCCCCCGGACCTCCGGACCCATGGCGCCTGAATTGCCGGTGCACTACTCCCAAAATGCGGATTCCGAGACGGTGGAGGTCCCGGTCGATTCCCTGAAGGAGCGTCGCGCCGCCACACAAAGCCGATGAGCGCAGGGTAGGCCGGCATGCGGCCGCCAGCAGCCACGGGGGATAGCCATGGAGGGGGCACAATCCGCTACGGAGCAGGGATCCCGACCGCGCCGGTATGCGGTGCGCGTGCTTGGGCGGACCTTCCAGGCTGCGGTGCGTTGCCTTTACCGGGTGGAGGTGACAGGCCTTGAGAACTTCAGTCGCGCGCCGTCGACGCTGATCGTCGCCAATCACCGGGATGACGCTGACGGTCCCATCATCAGCAGTGTGCTGGTGGGCAAGCGGGATCTCACACAACCGGGCGTGCTTCCCCATTTCGTGGCTCGCGAGGACCTGTGCCGGCATGCCTTCCTGCGCGCCTATCTGGACCGGTGGCCCTGGTTTCTGAGAGCCATGCTCGGCCTGATCGATGTCCGCCCCCTGGTGGCCGCGTTGCAGGCCCATCCCATGCGGCGCATTCGGGAGCGGGCCGTCGGAGAGGTGCTCGAGGACGTTCTGGAGGTATTCGGGGATCTTCCGTTGGAGCAGGTGCTCAAGACGCGATGGGCAAAGCGTTTCGAAGCATTCAACGGCGGCAAGCCGCTGTCGGTGGCCGATGCGCTGACGCGCCGTTACCGGCGGCTGTATTACGAACGTGGGGGGCTGTCGGTTCTTACCCTCAAGCGCTATCGGGCCATCAAGCCGTACCAACGGGCGGCGATCCAGCAGCAGTTGCAGACCTTCGTGGGACTTCTGGAAGCCGGCGAGTTGGTGCAGTTGGCGCCTGAGGGGGTCATCTCCCCGGATGGCACCTTCGCACGGCCCAGAGGCGCCCTCCACACGCTGGTCAATACGCCTCGCGCACCGGTGCGGCTGCTTCCGGTGAGTATCACCTATGACTACATGACGACCGGCCGGCCCCGGGTGTTCGTCAACGTGGGCAGCGAGCAGACCAAATTGCGCGGCCTGAGCCGGCGGGATACGGATCGGCGGGTGATGGAGCTGATCGTTTCAGAGGCGACCGTCACCGTCACCCATCTTGCCAGCGACAGCCTGCGCTCCATGCGGGTACAGGGTCGTTCGGCGTTCTCGGCGCGGCAGCTGTGCAGCGTGGTCGGCGATGCCGCAATGCGGTGCGCCGCCGCGGGGTACCGCGTGGACGCAGGCCTGCTGGATGAGTCGAGCCGGTGGCGTCGAATCGGTGATTACCTGGACTACTGCGTGCGCGACGGCATCCTCGCGGTCAACGGGCAGGACAGGTATCACATCGTGGGGCTGGCCGTTCAGCGCCCGCTCCGGTCGGGCTGGCGGGACGGCGGTTTCTGGTTCGCGGTGCAGGAATTGCAGGCGCTTCTGGGCTCATGGCGGCAAGATCGGGCGACCCCCTGACACCATCGACGGGAAACCGGTGGCGCCGCATGGTGCGACCGAGAGTATTGATACCGGTGGTGCTTGCGGTTGCCTTGCTTGCTTTCGCGCTCAGTATTTCCGACCTTGGCCGTGTATGGGCAGGCATTTCCCGCATTCCCCTCCACACCCTTGCCGCGGCATTGCTGCTGGCCTTCGTGTACTTGGCGCTCAAAGGCATCCAGTTCCGCTTCCTGCTGACCCGCCTGGGCATCGCCGTGCCCTGGAGGACGCTGTTGTTGGCTTTCGTGATCGGTGAAATGACACTGACGGTGCCGTCCGGGATCTATGTGCAGAACTACGTGCTCCGACGCGCGGGTATGGCGGGATTTGCGCGCTCGTCGGCGGCGACGACCATGACCCTGGTGATCGAGGCGGCGCTCGTGTTGCTGGCGATGCTGGTAGTGCCGGTTCCCGGTTGGAACTGGATACGTCCGCTGGCGTTCGCCGCGGTGACCGTCCTGATAGGGGGTGTGCTGTTTGCCGGCGCGCGGGCGGGCGCCCCCCATGCGATGACTTGGCTTCAGCAGGGGCGATTCGCCAGGATCGGCCGGGCGCTGGCCGGCTTTGTCGAGTCCATGAGGCAGCTCAGCAACCCGGCGGCGATGCTGCCCGCCGGGCTGCTCGCGATGCTGTATATGTTTGCGCTGACAGCCGTGTTCGTGCTGGCAGCGCACGGTGCCGGAATCGCCCGACTGGATTTTCCGGAGGCGATCAGCATCTACGCCTTCTCGCTGGCAGTGACCCTGATGCTCGGGGGGGTGCTCAGCCAGCTCGGTGTGGTGGAGGTGGCGGGCATGGGTGCCGCCCACGCCTGGGGATACGGAATTACTGACGGGCTCAGCATGTTGTTGGGCTTCAGGCTCGTATGGATGGGTTCCATTTGGCTGCTTTGCGCGCCCAGCGCCTGGGTTCTCAGGGGTGAGCTGCGCCGTTCAGGCGCCGACGATGCGGAGAAAGCGGTGTACTGATTGCTCACCGCACTCCACGGCCGGCAAACCCGCATAGCTTTCGGCAACCGCCACGTCCCGTGCCAGGTCCAGTCGCGACTGGTGAACGGTATGCATGTGCCCCATGCGTTCGTGATACTCGGCGAGGTATTCCTGCTCGCTTTGACCCACGGTGGGTATCAGAAGCGCCTTCTTGCCCAGTTCGGCCAGTTCCATCAATGTGGTGTAGCCCGACCGGGTGACCACCAGCCGCGACCGGTTCATCATGTCCTGTTGCTGGCGGCGATCCATGAAGCTGTGTACGGCGACGTGGCCGTCGTCCTCGACTGTGGGCGGCGTCACGTCCGGACGTCCCAAGGCGACTACTACCCGGCCGCTAAGCTCCCGGGCCTGTGCCAGCACCAGTTCTTCGAAGATGCTCCGTTGCGGTTCGGCGCCGGAAACGCTGATGAAGTAGTCCACGTCGGGCTCAGTCGGGGTGCGTTGGACGCTGGAAAGCGGACCGATGTATTCCACGCGACCGTCCCACGAACACTGCAGGTTGTGGCAAAGATCCCCGGCCAAGCCGCCGTGGTCCGCCTGGTCCGGTACCAGAATCCGGGTGGCATGGGACATCAGGCGGCGCTGGGAGTATTCCACCAGCCGTTCGAGAGCGCGCGGCCGGCCGGGAATGATCTGCCGCAGGGAATGGAACAGCAGATAGCTGGGAACTTCATGGCTCCAGACGCCAAAGCGGCTGTCGGACACGATACAGTCGACCTCGCCTCGCCGGCAAAGCCCGGCCACCAGCCGGCGCTCGCGCCGAAAGGTGTGGAACACCAGCGGCATGGCCAGGCTCATTTTGATGTAGAACCAGGCGGGTCTGCGGCTCAGGGGCTTGGGAATGTCCCGGAAAGGCAGGTACTCGCAACGATCGCCCAACTCCCCACGCAGCAGCGCCAACGCACGCCCCCAGGAAAGGATGGTCACGCGGTGTCCCTTGTCCAGCAGAGCGCGAATCAGCACCAGGTCGCGGGTGGCGTGTCCCAGTCCCCAGTCATGAACGGCGAACAGCACTTGCATGTATTTCGTGGCTTCCCTGGAACCTGGCCAATGGAGTTGTTGTTGCTACCTATAAGGTCGGTCGCTTCCCGATCGGTCGCCGGGAACGGTTCCTGTCACCAGTATAGATTCCCGGTGGCTGCCGCGGTTCCGCCCACGGGGATATGCCTGCCCGCGCAGTGGCGCGCCGCTGGGCTAGACTGGAAGCGGCGCCACGGGGTTGCCGACCATCCGTAGCAAGTCGGCAGGACACCCTTAATTGTGGAGGCGCCGGCCCGGTATGGCTTGCCCAAACGGTTACGACGGAGGTTCGGGATGGATGTGCCCGATACGATGCGCGCCATGGTCCTGCAGACGCCCAAGTGCCCCCTGGAACTCCGGGAGGTACCTGTTCCAAGGCCGGGTCCCGGTCAGGTACTCATTAAGGTGCACGCCTGCGGCGTGTGCCGTACGGACCTTCATATTGTCGACGGGGAACTGCCGGACGCGAAATTGCCCTTGATCCCGGGCCACGAAATCGTCGGCACGGTCGTCGGCGCGGGGTCGGAAGCGCATCGGTTCACCGTGGGGGAGCGCATCGGAGTGCCGTGGCTGGGCCATGTCGACGGGACCTGCCGTTACTGCAGGCGCGACCAGGAGAATCTGTGTGACCATCCCTTATTCACGGGCTACAACATTGATGGTGGTTACGCCGACTATACGGTTGCCGATGAACGCTTTTGTTTTCCCATACCCGCCTTCTACGACGATGCCGCGGCCGCGCCCTTGCTGTGCGCCGGCCTGATCGGCTACCGCTCCTATCGGCTTGCGGGTGATCATGCGCAGCGCCTGGGACTGTACGGTTTCGGCGCGGCAGCCCACATCATCGCCCAGGTGGCGGTGCACGAGGGCAAATCCGTTTACGCTTTCAGCAGGCCCGGCGATACCCGCTCCCAGCAGTTCGCCCGTTCCTTGGGGGTCGTGTGGGCGGGAGATTCGACCCAGCAGCCTCCGGAGGAACTGGACGCCGCCATCATTTTCGCCCCGGTGGGCCCGTTGGTGGTGCAGGCGCTGCGCGCCACCGCCAAAGGCGGAGTGGTGGTTTGTGCCGGAATTCACATGAGCGACATCCCGTCGTTCCCCTACCGGCTGTTATGGGAAGAGCGCATTGTCCGCTCGGTGGCCAACCTCACGCGTCGGGACGGCGACCGTCTGCTTTCGGTGGCACCCAAGGTGCCGGTAACGACCGAAGTTCACCGTTTCGGTCTGGAGCAGGCGAACGAGGCATTGACGCAATTGCGCGAGGGGCGTTTCGATGGGGCTGCCGTGCTGACGGTGGCCCGGTAACGCTGCGGCGAACGGCACTTCCGTCGCTGCCTATGCGGGGCCTGCCAAGCGGTTGAAGTGATGCGCAATGGGTAAACGATCCCGTTTGGCGTGGAAGTGCCCGGCCACACCGGTGCCGGAATTGCTTCCAGCGCAGGGCGGAGGAGACGCCGCGCTTGAAATGCGGGCCGATGTGATGCGTACCCCAGCCGCACGCTGCGGTCCCTCCGCGGGTAGGCCAGCCGTGTGCGGGCCTGCTTTCCGTCAGCGCTGCGCGGGCAATGTATTGCGGGTCGAATCCTCGCATGCATTGAATTGTTGTTCCAGCAGCCGGGCAATGCCCTCGAACATCTCTTCGTCGTAGTTTCCGAACATCAAGCCGACGCCGTCAGCGGTTGTGCGTACCACCAGTGCCGGTACGCGCAGGTGAGCGTGCTGCCGTTTGTCGTGGATCACGAATTCGACCTTTACCAGACCGTGGCGTGGTAGAGCGGCCTTGCCGGTGCGGACGTACATGCCTTCGAAACTCATGTCGCCGGTGTGGCCGGTGATGAAAGCGGATCCCGGAAACTCGATACCGACTTCCATGTGCAGGGGTATCCGAACGTTCATGCGATGTTCCATGGATGCTCCTCCTGGTGGGGTGAGGGGCTGTCAGCGCTGTCCCCATGGGCGGGGACAGAGGCGCTGACGGGAAGTTCGGAATTCACTGTACTCCGCACCAACTCGGTTCGCTATCGGAAATTGGCGGTGCCGAGTGGCGGCAATTTCTTACATTTGTAGTCCCGGCTATAGGGCACTCAAGCACAGATGGCGGGCGATGACAAAAAACAAAATCAGTAACAAATATTTATACAAACTTATTAAGGCAATATCTTGTTTTATTCGGATCCGGTTCAGGTTTTGTGATCCAGTTCCGATAACTCATTAAGGTACCTGGCGTCAGTTTTGGGGTCGGCATGATTCGGGTGGCCATCGGTCGTGATCTCAGTTTCAGTGGAGTGCCAGCGCGCGAGGCGCTGGTGCCGGTGCCTGACGTTGTGGTTCTGGGGGAAGGCTGGGGTGCCGAGGACATCCTTCGGAGCGCCAGAGCAGGCGACCTGGATGTGGCTCTGATCGGGCTGGATATGCCCGGTGTGGGCGCCCTGGAAGTGCTGCGACGCGCGGCCCGCTTTCCGGGCGTTCGCATCCTGCTCGTTACTGCCCATGCGCAGCGCTCCTACCCGGGCAGCCTGCTGCGTTGCGGCGCCGTGGGCCACCTTACCCGACGCGGTCGTCCCGCGCACCTGATCGAAGCGGTCCGGGCGGCGTACCGAGGCGAGCGCTACATCGCCCCCGATGTCGCCGATCGGGTGTCCCAGTCGTTGGTCGATGAACGCCAGCGGTCTCCCTTCGAAAGCTTCAGTCCACGCCAGCTGCAAGTTGCAGTGCTGCTGGCCCGCGGTTGCGATACCGGCGAGATCTCGCGGCGTTTGCACTTGCACGCGAAGACCGTCAACAATCACCGTCGTCAGGTACGTGCACGGCTGGGTATTTCCGACGATGCCGCTATCACGCAATTGGCGCTCGAGCACGGCTTGTTGAACCCGCCGGACTCCACGGACCTCGGTTGTCGCTCAGGCAGTTGCCGGTCCTGACACAACGACCGCTGGTTGGTCCTCATTCACCCCGCACAGCGTACTTGCAGAGCGTCCGGCGGCCGTTTTGCGGCTTTGGTTGAAGACCGCCAACTGCTCCATGCCGGCGGCGAGCACTGAAAAGCGGAGCGATGGTCGGCCTGTTGCGGCACGCCCAAAGTACCCGGCCGTGGTGGTGCAGCTATCGGATCGATGCCGCTTGAGCGACCTTTTTTCATTCTTCGTTGTCGAATGATGCGTTGAGACCCGGCCGGATATGCATCCCGGGTGGCAATCCGCCGTTTCCGGGGCATCTCGGCACCCATCGGAGTCAGATATGAAGACAGCAGGAACAAGGAATGTGCGCCTCGGTCGCCTTGGGTTGCTGTTGACCGTCCTGGGGCTGCCGGCTGTCTCCTGTGCCTCCACCTCCTACCATTTGCTCAGGGATGCGTCCGCTGGCACCTATCGCATCGATCCTGATCACTCTCTAGCGTGGTTCACCATCGGCCACGCCGGCATCGGAATCGTTGCGGGCCGCTTCGACGGCATTGCCGGCAGTTTCACGGTCAACCCGAAGCAGCCGGACCGGGATCGGGTCACCGTACGGATTCCGGCTGCCAGTATCGATACGAACGAGAAGGCGAGGGACAAGGACCTGAGGGGGCCGCACTTCTTCGATGTCCGAAAGTATCCAGAGATCCGCTTCGTGAGTACCCGTTATGAAGCCACAGGCCGGGATGACGGACGTCTGTACGGACACCTTACGATGCACGGAGCAACCCACACGGTCGTGTTTCGTGTGCATAGGCTGGGTAGCGGTCCGGTGCCCGAGCTTCCCGCGCCTTGGGGCGGATACCTGACGGGCTATGTCGCAGAAACCACCCTTGACCGGACCAGGTTCGGAATCGACGCCGATCAGAGCATGCTGGGACGCTATGTGCATCTGCACGTCAACATTGAAGGCGTCAGGACTCAACCCGCGACGGCCGGGTCTTCCTCTCACCGCTCTCCAGCCCCGACAATGGCTCACCCTCACGGATAGCGGCGTCCGCTCGCCGTCCGTTCCCTGAAGGTGGGGTGCAGAGGTGGTCGGGGTTCGGGAGGCGCGCATGCGCCTCCCGGTAACCGGAGACGGATCGGCCCCTATTTCCCTTCCATAGCCTTGTGGGCGTCCACGAGCAGCGCGTGTACCGCGAGCGCCACGTGATGGGCGGGCTCGTAGTATCGGAGCCGTGTGCCGATGCGCGCCAAGGAAAGCGCCTCCTTCAGGGTGACGCGTTCCCGCTCGGGTCCGTTGAAATCGTTCAACGCTCCGTTGCCCTGGCCTTTGCACGGGTCACCGACGGCACCGTCGAAGCCCTTCCCCTTGGGGCCGACCAGGCAGTTGATGACATGATGGAGGTGAAGGTGGGCGATGCTCGTGGTTTTGCCCTGACTGGCAAAATGCGCGTGTTCGATGGCGGTCGCGACCTGTTTGAGGGCCGCTCCTGACGATCCTGCCGACGCCACGGCAGGCATCCCGGCGGCAAGCAGGAACGGGAGCGCGTACGTTGCGACAAAGCGCAAAAGACTGGTTGGTGATGTTCTCATGTCGGGTATCCTCCTTGTATCGCGGCGCGGACAATGCCCGCCGGCCTCTGGTGCCGGTGACTGAACGTTCCCCGGCCCGCGGGTCCGGCCGAGCGGCAGCCTTTCCGTGGTCGGTCGTCAGCACCGATTCATGCTTGCTCGAAGAATCGAAAGCGAGCTAGCCGCGTACCCTGGGCTTGTGCCGGGGGTCCGCGGTGTGATGGCCAGCTAGGCCTCGCTCAGTCGAGCCGACTCGACGGGGCTGCGCTCGCTGTACAATCGATAGTAGACCACCATGAAGAACGCGAAGATGAAACTGTACAGCACCGCATTGCCCACCAGATTGCCCGGCATGCCCGTCGATCCGGCTCCGTAGGGGCCTCCCCAGCCCTCTGCAGTGGTCCAGATCCCGAGTGTGAACAACGCTCCGAGGGGCAGGAAGAGTCGCAGCCATTTGCCCGACAGCAGGCTGACGGCCAGCAGGGTCTCCAGTATCGCCACCAGCATGCCGCAGATGCCGGGCCCGATCAGATGGATGACGTGCACGACGAACTGGTCGTACGCCACGATCCAGGCCGGTTGCCCCGCCTCCGCCTGGGTCACGTAGCCTGCGAAGTGGGAAAAGAAGTACGGATGCCACTTCCAGGAGGCGTCGAACGCCCAGAGCAAACCGAACAGTATCCTGCCGATCGTGAACCTGTCGAAGGCGCCGGCTGAGTGGGGGGGGCGGTCGGCATCGGCGCCGGTGGGGGAGGGCTCCTGGGTCTCGAGGGGCGCTGCAAGGGTGATCAGCAGAAAGGCGATGGCATACACGATACCTGGGCCGGGGTCGGTGGCGCCGGTGCTGTAGGGTTCGCCCAGGGCGCCCATGGTCGACCACACGAACAGTCCGTACAGAATACCGACGACGCCAAAGAACCTGAGCCACAGACCGGTCAACAGGGACAGGGCGAGAAGGATATCCACGACGGCTATGGTTACCTCTACCGGCAATGTCCCGGTGAGTTGGATCCCGTGGAAGATCCAGACGATGAAGGTGTGCAGCCAGGGTGATTCCCCGCTGTGGTTTTCAGCGAACCACTGGAGGAAGTGGCCCAGATAAATACTTTGGACCTGGAACCATGAGTTGATAAGCCAGATGATGCCGAACACGACCCGCAGGGCGCCGAAGGCGGTCTGCTGGCCGGGGGTCGGGTAGCTTTGTGTGTATTCCATGGCCGGGCCTCGAAGTCGCAATGGAGTGTCGCCCGTGCCCGCAGATGCCCGATTGACTTCGCGCGGGCGCCGCCGCAGGGGGCCTGGCAGCGCACCCTGCCGCTATCACAGCGGCGACCAGGGTGTAAGTGGCCTGCGGGCATTGTCCGGGGCCGGACGCGCAGCATGCTGTCCTGTCGTGCCCACGAAGCAGAGACCATGCCATACTCGCAATCGCCTGAAAATAAACATTGATATCGGCAATTCGGGCCTGTTCGGCGGCGTGCGGCGGCCCATATCCACCGTTCGTGCGACGAATCTGGTTGGTTTGCACCCGTGCCTTATCGATTGGGTCCGCAGGCGGCTGCTTTCGGGGTAGCGGGGTCGCTGGCACTGCGCAGGTTCGGTGCTGCTACTATAGTTCGGCGCTTGCCGGCGAGGTCCAACGGGCGCGGGGGGCCGCGGGTTCGGACATTCCGGGATGAGAACATGAGAGCGCAAACCAGCCCGGCTGCGACAGAGACTTTACGGCTGCAACGTGCTCCAGTGGCGCAGTCGGCGGCCGTGCTTGAGGTCGGCGGAGGTGGTCTATGAAAGAGGCTGTGGACAGCCTGCTTGCCCATCCGGATTTCAGGGAAGGTCGGTACTGGGTGCGCAGATCGGCCGCTGCCGACGAGACCATATTCGAACAGGGTTCCACAGGACGGGAAGTCTTCCTCCTGGAGTCCGGTTGCGTACGGGTGATCGGCAACGTGGTTCTGGAAGGGCCGCGTTTGATGCGCTCCGGCATGTGCGACCTTGAGCCGGGGGCGGTCTTCGGGGAGCTCGCCCTGTTCGACAATTGCCCGCGGTCAGCGTCCGTCGTGGCGATATCAGACTGTACCCTGATCGTCATCCGGGGGGACGATCTGTTCGATTTTTTCGATAGTCATCCGGCGGTGGGTTACCGAGTGTTGCGGGCTCTGACGGAGACCCTGGTTAGCCGCTTGCGCCGTACGAACCGCAAGTTGTTTTCCGTGTTCGCCTGGGGCCTGAAGGTGCACGACATCGACCGTTACCTCTGAGCCGGAAGTCCCTCCAGTTGTCCATAAGTGCAAACAATGGCTCGCGCGGGAGCATAAGCATTGGTCGTCGTTGATATGTACGACGCCATGAGCTATTCCCTCCCTATGGGGGCCGTATTTCGGCAGCAGAGACAGCCCGCCCGGGTTGTTTGTCATCGGGCGCGAGGGCTCGGTACCGCCCGCGCGACGGTGGCTCCAGTACCGGGGGGCGTGCCGCCGGGATTTCCACCTGCGGTTCGCATCAGACCGAAGGCGAGCCAGGGCAGGGATCAGGGAGAGGGCCTTGAATGGACCGGTCCGATCTGTGTAGGCATTTTCTTACAGAACTTCGTTCTTATCGCTCTATGCGACCTCACCCAATTCGTCCGTAGAATAGCGGAGAACGGAGGTCCGGCTGCCGGGGGGCTGTAAAAGGCGGGCACGCTGTAACGATCGGACCCAATAATGCTGTCGGTACAAGGACATCAAGAAGAATGGCCACGGTAAGGGTGTTCAGGCACTACATTCCCGCAGGGTTCCTCACCCTCGGTGCAGTCGAGATGCTGATCTTCGCGGTAGCCGTCATGGCGGGCATCGAGCTTCGATTTCAGGGCGATCTGGAGTCGATTGGGCACACCGTCGGCCCGGTGTTCCCCAAGGCCATTACCTATGCCGTACTGATGACCCTGAGCATGACGGCTCTTGGTCTTTACCAGCGCGGCTCCATGGAGGGTCGCAAAGGCATGGCGCTGCGTGTGGCCGCCGCGTTCGTGCTGGGCTTTGTGCCGCTGAGTATCGCCTACTATGTCGCTCCCACGCTGTTTCTCGGTCGCGGAGTGCTGGCCCTGACTTCGGTCACGGCCTTTATGGGGATTCTCACGGCCCGTGTGGTCTTCATGAGCACCACCGACCAGACCAACTTCAAGCGGCGGGTGCTGGTGCTGGGTGCCGGGCAGAAGGCGGGCCTGATCCGGCAACTGCGCAATACAGGCGATGTGCATGGTGCCGTGATCGTCGGCTATGTACGAATGGGTCCGGAGGTATCGGCGGCGGAGTCCGGCGACAACGTCATCGAACTCGATCGCCCTTTGGCCCAGTACGTCAAGGAGCAGCACATCAACGAGATGGTGGTGGCTGTGGATGACAGGCGTAAGGCATTGCCTGTGCACGATATTCTTGACTGCAAGATGAACGGGGTGGAAGTCGTCGACCTGCTGACGTTCTTCGAGAGGGAAACCGGTAAGGTGAAGCTTGATATCCTGCAGCCGAGTTGGATGTTCCTTTCGGATGGCTTTCAGCGCGGTGTGCTGCGTTCGGCTGCAAAACGCCTGTTCGATGTCACTGCCAGTCTGATCCTGTTGCCCATTGCGTTGCCGGTGATGGGCTTGGTGGCTCTGGCCATTTTCGCGGAGAGTGGTGGCAAGGGGCCAGTCCTGTTTCGGCAGGTTCGCAGCGGCGAGAACGGCGCTCCCTTCGAGATCATCAAGTTCAGAAGCATGGGCATCGACGCGGAGAAGGACGGTGTCGCCCGCTGGGCCCAGCGCAACGACAGCAGAATCACCCGGGTGGGGGCCGTCATTCGCAAGGCGCGGCTCGACGAGTTGCCGCAACTGTTCAACGTACTGCGCGGCGAGATGAGCTTCGTCGGTCCGCGGCCGGAGCGCCCCGAGTTTGTCCAGCAGTTGGGCCATGCGCTTCCGTACTATCACGAACGTCATCGGGTGAAGCCTGGTCTGACCGGCTGGGCCCAGATCTGCTATCAGTACGGCGCGTCCGAGCAGGACGCTTTCGAGAAGCTGCAGTATGACCTCTATTATGTAAAGAACTATAGTATTTTCCTTGACTTGCTGATTCTTCTGCAAACCGCAGAGGTGATTCTACTTGGCAAGGGTGCCCACTGACGTCAGCTTGCGCCGGACCATGTCCCAGTAAATGATACACTGTACAAGGCAGTGACCTTGGGGGCGCAGCCCGACCAGGTATGCGCCTGCCGGGCGGTGTATATCAAAAATGAATCCAACGGGTTGGCTTCATGATCAACGTCGGCGTCGTTAGCTACACGGCGGGCGCGGTCGCGTTCCTGATCCTGACGCTGGTCCTGGTCACGGGGTGGCGTGGCCGGCTGCAGGGGGGGCTGCTGGTTCTCGCCTCTACCGTGTCGGCGACATGGGCTGGTGGACTTGCGTTGCAGACGGCGGGCATCTGGACGGCCCCGCAACTCACCGCGGTTCTCGAGACATTGCGTTTCATGGTGTGGCTGTTGTTCTTGCTGCACTTGCTTGATTCCGTACATGCGCCCGACCAGCGTCGCCTGGTGCGTATCGGCTCCGTTGCCCTTTATGGCGTTTGTGCAGCGCTGGTTACCGTGTCTCTGGCGTATCCGGCGTTGGCCGGTTGGGTGCTCAATCCTCAACTGTTGGCCAAGATCGTCTTTATTGGGTACGCAGGGCTGTCCGTGTCCGGTCTGTGGCTGGTTGAGCTACTGTTCCGCAATACCAGGCAGGAGAGTCGCTGGGCTACCAAGTTCTTGTGCCTGGGCGTCGGGGGCATGTTCGCGTACGATTTCTTCATGTATTCCGATGCTCTTCTGTTCAGTCACATCGACCCGAGCTACTGGAGTGCACGAGGCGCAATCGACGCGCTGGTCGTGCCATTGATTGCGGTTTCGGCGGCCCGAAATCCCCAGTGGTCTCTCGATGTTTTTGTTTCCCGGCGCATCGTTCTGCACACCGCTACTTTGCTGAGCGCTGGCGCCTATCTGTTGTTGATGGCCGGTGCCGGATACTACATCAAGGTATTCGGCGGCCATTGGGGGCCTGTTCTACAGGTGGTTTTCCTGTTTGGCGCAGGCGTGATGCTGCTGGCGCTGATGTTCTCCGGCCAACTGCGGGCTCAGATCAGGGTCTTTGTCAGCAAGAACTTTTTCAATTATCAGTACGACTACCGGGAGGAGTGGCTTCGATTCACCGGCACACTCTCGCGCTGTCGGGAACACGCCGACCCGAAAGTCTGCGTCATTACCGCGATAGCCAATATCGTGGAAAGCCCCAGCGGGATTCTCTGGAGTGGCGATGGCGATGCAATGTATCCGGTGGCGCGTTGGAACATTCCGGAACCGCCACCACTGAGCCAGCCGATCGACAGCGTTTTCGTGCATTTTCTTGAGCGTACCAATTGGGTGGTGGACCTCGATGAAGTCGAACGATCGCCTGAGCACTATGAAGGTATGCGACTGCCGAAGTGGTTGTCGGAGATGCCGAAGGCGTGGTTGGTCGTTCCGCTGCCCGACGAAGGACGTCTGCGGGGATTCGTGGTCCTCAGTCGCCCGAGGGCACGGGTGGAATTCGACTGGGAGGTGCGCGATCTGTTGAAGACTGCCGCCTGTCAGGCCGCTAGTTATCTGGGACAGCTCGATGCGGTGAAGGCTCTTGCCGAGGCGCGGCAGTTTGAAGGGTTCAATCGCCTTTCCGCCTTTCTGCTTCATGATTTGAAAAATCTCATTGCACAGCAGTCCCTGATCATCAACAGTGCCTCCAAGCACAAGCACAACCCGGCATTTGTGGACGATGCAGTACGTATCATGGAGCACTCCGTCACCAAGATGAACCGGCTTATGCAACTGCTGCGCAGTGGTGTGGCAGGGTCGGAATCGGTGCACGTCGACTTATCCCGGCTAGTGGCCGACGTGGTCGCGGCCCGCGCCGGCCGCGAACCATCGCCCGAATTGATCAATGATGCGGGCGCAGAAGTCATCGTGTCCGCAGACCGGGATCGTTTGAGTGCCGCTATCGGTAATGTCGTCCAGAATGCCCAGGAAGCGACGCCGAAAGACGGAAAAGTCGTTGTCCGACTGACGTTGGAAGGCCGGCAGGCTGTGATTACAGTGAGAGACACGGGCAGCGGAATGGCGCAGACGTTCATACGTGAGCGGCTGTTCAGACCCTTCGATACCACCAAGGGTGATACCGGGATGGGTATCGGCGCGTACGAGACCCGCGAATACGTACGCTCTCTGGGCGGAGACCTGCAGGTGGAGAGTGTGCAGGATCAGGGTACGACATTCCGGATTGCCTTGCCGGCGATTCAGGACGATGGGGCAGCGGCTCGTGGCAGCAACGAACAACGGGAGGCGCTCGGTTGAAGAAGGGCCACAAACGCACGCTATTGGTCGTCGAAGATGACCCGGGATTGCAGAGCGCTCTGCGATGGGCATTCGACGACTTCGAGGTGGTCATCGCCGAGGACCGGGATTCCGCTATAGCGGAACTGAGAAGACATGAACCTCAGATCGTGACATTGGACCTTGGCTTACCGCCTGATCCGGGCGGGGCGACTGAGGGACTCAAGACCCTTGAAGAGATTCTGGCACTCTCGCCCCATACCAAAGTCATTGTCCTTACCGGAAACAACGACCGAGAGAATGCGGTTAAAGCGATCGGTCTGGGTGCCTGGCTGTTCTTCCAAAAGCCTGTGGACCCCGAGCTACTAGGTTTCATCGTGGAACGGGCTTATCGTCTGCACGAGCTGGAAATGGAGAACCGCCTGTTGACCCGCGCGGACCAGAAGGCCCCGTTGGCGGGAGGGATCGCCATCAGTCAACCGATGCTGGATATCTGCCGGACCATCGAAAAAGTGGCGCCGGCCGATGTGACGACGTTGATTCTGGGGGAGAGCGGCACCGGTAAGGAGCTAGTGGCCCGCGGAATTCACGATCTCAGCAATCGGGCCGACAAGCGCTGGATCGCTTTGAATTGTGCGGCCATCCCCGAAACCCTGCTGGAAAGCGAACTGTTCGGCTATGAAAGAGGTGCCTTTACCGGCGCCAACAAGCAGACCCGCGGGAACATCGAATACGCACATGGCGGCACGCTGTTTCTGGACGAAGTGGGCGACTTGCCACTTGCCCTGCAGGCAAAGCTGTTGCGGTTCCTGCAAGAGCGGGTCATCGTCAGGCTTGGAGGACGCGAGGAAATTCCCGTGGACGTGCGGGTGGTGTGCGCCACGCATCAGGATCTTCAAGCCCTGATCGGAGAAGGTCGGTTCCGGGAAGATCTCTATTATCGTATCAGCGAGGTTAGTATTCGAATTCCGCCATTGCGGGATAGGGAGGGCGAGGCCGCGGTTCTGGCACGGCATTTCCTGGATGTCAACGTTCGACAACACAAGAAGTCGGTGCTGGGTTTCACGGCCGATGCTCTCGCTGCGATTGAGGCCTACCATTGGCCCGGCAACGTGCGGGAGCTGGAGAATCGCATCAAGCGCGCCGTGATCATGGCGGAAGGCAAGCAGATCACCGCTCAGGAACTGGAGCTCGAGCCGGCGGATGCGGACCCGATGCCCTTCAATCTGCGCCAGGTGAGAGAAAACGCGGAGTGTCAGGCGCTGCGTCGTGCGGTCAACCAGGTGAACGGCAATGTGTCCCAGGCCGCCGAGCTTTTGGGGATTACCCGTCCCACCTTTTATGCATTGGTGAACAAGTACAAATTGGAGTTCTGACGATCCCGCGGCCGCCATGCCGGCGTGGGATTGGCCACGGCATGGTACGGGGAATCAGGGGCGGCCGTTTTCCTATGATCTGCGCCGGGCGTGGCAGTGGTGGAGTGAGTGAATGACGAAGATCTGGACTAAACGGCTCCCCGGGGCCGCCCTGCTGTTCCTATGGGGCTTGATGTGGGTGCAGGTGGCGCCAGCGGCTACCACGCAGAGCTACATTCAGGATGCCCAGCGGTATTTCAAGGACGGCAAGTACGATGCTGCTGTCATTCAGCTCAAGAACGCTTTGCAGCAGAATGCCGACAATGGCCAGGCTCGTCTACTGCTGGGCAAGACCTATCTGAAATTGGGTGACGGCGCAGCCGCGGAGAGCCAGCTGCAAAGGGCTAAAGACTTGGGGGTCGCCCGCAAAGACTGGGTGGTTCCGCTGGGGAAAGCGTACCTTCTGAGAGGAAAAAGTCAGAAGGTCTTGCACGAAATCGAGCCTCAGTCGAGTCTGCCGGCATCGATAAGGGCGGCTGTGCTTGCGCTTCGCGGGGAGGCCCTTCTTATCCAGGGGCAGCCGTTGGACGCCCAGAAGAGTTTTACGGCTTCGCTGGCGCTCGAACCCAAACAGCCGGAAGCGCTACTGGGACAAGCGCGAATCGCGTTTGCCGACAAGGACAAGAAAACGACTCTGGCGAAGATCGACCAAGCGCTGGCGGCAGACCCGAACAGTCTGGATGGTTGGCTGCTCAAAGGCGAGGTGTACAGACGCGAAGCGGATTACAAGGAGTCCAAGAAGGCGTTCGCTCACGCCTTGGTGCTCGCCCCCTCCAGCATCTCGGCGCAGCTGGGGTTGGCCACGGCGGAACTGGGCTTGCGCCAGGATGATAAAGCCCTGAAGCTCGTAGGCAAGGTGCTTCACAAGGTGCCCGGTCTGCCTGTGGCGAACTATCTGAAAGCCTTGATCATGTTCCGCAAGGGTGACTTGGACCACGCCCAGACACTCCTGCAGACTGCGCTACGCTCCGCCCCCAATTACCCGGCTGCCCATCTGCTGCTCGGCACCGTGGACTATGTACAGGGGGACTTGAACGAAGCGGAGGTTCATCTCCGTAAATACACCAACAGCATGCCTAATAACGTGGCGGCAATGAAGCTTCTGGGCGCCACACTGATCAAATTGGACGAGGCGAACGACGCCGTCGGCGTTCTGATTTCGGCTGATAAGTTGGCTCCCAAGGACCCGCAGACGCTGGCTCTTCTGGGTACGGCCTATCTGCGTAGTGGTGATTCAAGCCAAGGGTTGAAGTATCTGCGTCAGGCATCCGAGATTGACCCGGACTTCGCCGCCGTCAAGGCACAGCTGGCGATGGCCTATCTGTCGAAAGGTGACTCCGACAAGGCGGTTTCGGAGCTGCAAAGTGCTGTCCATCTTGGGCCGGGCCTGGTGCAGGCGGACGCCTTGCTGATACTTACCCAGATTCACAAAGGTGACTACGACGGCGCCTTGACTTCAGCGCGTGCGTTCGCGAAGAAGCACCCCAAGGACGCACTCGCCTACAACCTTGAAGGGGCCGCTTACCTCGGCAAGAAGGATTTGGGCGAAGCCCGAGCGGCTTTCAAGAAGGCGCTGGAAGTGAATCCAAAATTTCATGCGGCACGGATCAATCTGGCTAGGTTGGATGTCCTCCAGGGGAAGCTGGAAGACGCCGAACGTGAATACGGTGACGTGCTCGCGAATGCGCCCGGAAATCTCAATGCATTGCTCGGCATGGCTGAGCTGGCCGGTCGCAGAGGGGACGAACAGAAGCAGCTGAAGCTGCTACGCAAGGCGCAGGACAGTAATCCAGCGGCGACACAGCCTGCCCTCTTGCTGGTCGACCATTATCTGAAGGCCGGAGATGCGTTGAAAGCGGTAGACGTCGCACGTACGCTGCAGACGGCACATCCCAAGAGCCCACTGGCACTGCGGGCGCTCGGATTGGCGCAGATGGCAGCCGATCTCGATGTGAGCGCAGTGGCCACCTTCCAGACCCTGACTTCCATCGTCCCCAAATCCGCCCAGGCTTACTACTTGCTGGGTCAGGCCCAGGTCGGACGAGGCGAACAGAATCACGCGGGTGCGAGTTTCCATAAGGCTCTGAAACTCAATCCGGATTACCTGCCTGCTCAGGTCGGTCTGACGCGGCTGGAGCTGGCCATGAAGGAGATTCCCAAGGCTCACGAGCTTGCCATCCGCATACAGCAGCAGCATCCGAAGCTGGCTCTGGGTTATGAGCTCAACGGCGACATCTACGCTGCGGAGAAGGAGTACGGGGCAGCTGCGAAATCCTATGGGTCCGCGTACGACAGGCAGGCCAGCCGCGAGCTTGCTATCAAGCGGTATCAGATGCTGAAACAAAAGGGCGAGCAAGGGAGCGCCCTTCAATCTCTGAGGCAATGGGTGGCCAAGTCACCACACGATACCAAGATGTATCTCTTGCTCGGAACGGCTTCCTTGCAGGCGGGTCAGACTCAAGAGGCAATCAAGAGTTACGACACTGTGCTGGCCAGTGACGCACATAACGTGACAGCGTTGAACAATCTGGCGTGGCTGTACCGAGACTCCGACCGCAGCAAGGCGCTGGATTACGCAGAACGGGCGTACAAGCTCGTTCCGGAACGGCCGGAAGTCATGGATACGCTGGGCTGGCTATTGATAAAAAACGGCGATAACCAACGTGCGCTGACTATTCTGCAGTCGGCGGTGTCCATAGCCCCTACGATGCCGGAGATTCGTTATCACATGGCTGTGGCGCTCAACGCAGTGGGCCGCAAGTCGGAGGCGCTCCTGGAACTGGATCGCCTGGTCAAGACCGATTCGGAGTTTCCGGACTATCAGAAGGCGGTGACATTGCGCAGGCAACTGAAAGAGCAATCACCCTGACGAGCGTTACCTTGCGAATATGTAATTGTCGCTTCCCGCAGGGGACGCTCTGAGCCCCCCATCGAGATTCTGCAAATAACCGCGACCCATGAGGGATCACGAAATGAGGTATCTTGCGCATCGGAGCAGGCCGGTATCGGTAGGCGTTGTGGCCCTGCTGACGACGTTTCTACTTGGCGGCTGCGGCAACTCGAAGTTGACGGACAAGGACTATGTCCAGCAGGCAAAGCAGTATCAGGCCGAGCAGAAGCTCAGATCCAGCGTAGTCGATCTCAAGAATGCTCTTCAGATCAATCCCAAGAACGCGGAAGCACGACTGCTATTAGGGGAAATATATCTGGAGGTGGGCGAGCCGGCGGCAGCGGAGAAGGAGCTCGAACGCGCGGTTCAGGCGGGTATTCCCCGCAAGGACCTTATTGTCAAACTGGCGCGCGCTGTGCTGGCACAGCATGAATACGATCAGCTTTTGAAGGGGTATCACTCCAATCCGACTCAGGCCGCGTCGACGCGCGCGACTCTCGATGCGCTGCGGGGCGAGGCGCACCTCGGAAAGAGGGACCTTGACAGTGCTGGCAAGGCCTTCGAGCGCGCGCTTTCTATCGATCCTCACTGCAGCGAAGCGAAGATTGGCCAAGCCCGTCTGGCCATGTGGACCGGGGAATTGGATAAGGCGGACCGGTTGTTGTCAGAAGCATTGGGCCTTGCGCCCCATTCGGCATTTGCTTGGCTGTTGCGCGGGAATCTGGCGTTGGCGCAAGGGAAGCCGAAGCAAGCGGAGGCCTACTACTCCAAGTGCATCGACAACAACAAATTCGACGTATCGGGGTACATCCAGCGCGCCCTCGTGCGTACGTCGCTGAAGGACTTTTCCGGGGCGAAACACGATATCGACGCGGTAAAGCATGAAGCGAAGCGCTACCCGCGGATCTACTTCGCGGAGGGGGTGCTTGCATATGCGCAGAAGCACTACTCGGATGCACGATCGTCGCTCGAGAAGGCTCTAAGGGGTGCGCCTGATTACCTGCCCGCACAGTTCTACCTGGGGGCGACGCAATTTTCCGAAGGTAATTTCGAGTTGGCGGACAATTCTCTCGCGCGGGTTGTGAGTGCCGAACCCGGCAACCTGGTCGCACGCACGTTGCTGGGTGCGACGCGGCTGCAGCTGGGTAATCTCAACAGTGCGGAGCATTTGCTGGTGGGGGTACTGCGGCAACGTCCCGCTGCCGTCGGCGTGATGCGGATGCTGGCGAGCTTGTATCTCAAACAAGGCGATACCGCCAGGGCGGTCGAGTACCTTCAGGAGGCGGCAAAGGCGGATCCCAAGTCAGCTGAGACCCATATCCAATTGGGACTCGGACTGTTGCAGGCGGGCCACACGGCGAAGGGAATCGAAGCGCTTAGACAGGCGGCGGACATGGGTAAGACGGGTGCCCAGGCGGAGCCGCTCTTGGTGCTCGCGTTGATCGACGACGGACAGACGGACAAGGCAATCCATGTGATTCAGCAGATGCGTCACAAGGAGCCCAAGAATCCTCTGCCGGATACGCTTCTGGGCATAGCCTATCTCAAGTCAAACCATGAGGCTGAGGCACGGTCTGCTTTTCGCAAGGCTCTCGAGGTGAGTCCAGGCGATCCGGGTGCGTCGTTGCGTCTGGCGACGCTGGATATCAAGGCAAAGAACTACAAGGACGCTCAGCAACTCTACGAGGGCGTATTGAAGCGCCACCCGGGGCACCTTCCCACGCTGTTGGCGTTATCCAACCTGCAGACCACAGAAGGCAAGATCGCAGAGGCCAAGAAGACTCTGGAGAGCGCCGCTAAAGCCAATCCGCAGGCGGTCCAGCCGCGGATTCTGCTTGCAAACTACTATCTCAACAGAGGACAGGGGAGCCAGGCCCTTGGGGTAATGGAACAGCTAGACAACGATACACAGCAGCAGCCAATCGTGCTGGCCGAGGTAGGCAAGATTCAGCTTGCCATGGACCAACCGGCCACCGCCGCCCAGACACTCCAGAAGCTGGTACAGGCCCGTCCGAAAGTCGCGGACAGCCACTATCTGCTTGGCAGGGCCTACGCCCAACTCGGCCAGATTGATGATGCCCAGCGGGAGTTCAACAAAGCTGTCGAACTGCAGCCAAAGCTGCTGGAGGCCAACGTGAGCCTCGCCCGCATATTGATGGACCGCAAGCAACCGGAAGCGGCCAACCGCATTCTGACGAAGCTGCAGAAGGACTATCCGGGCAATCCGGAGGTATTGGGGCTTCAGGGTTGGTTGGCTTTGCGGCAGGGACATGCCGCCCAAGCCGATGCCGCCTATGGGCGCGCCATCAAAGCCGCCGGGACCACTCGCATGGTGCTGGACTATGCGCTTGCCAAGTGGAAGACGAATGACTGGAAGGGGAGTATGGATGTGCTCAGCAGTTGGCTGAAAACGCATCCGAAGGATGTCGGTGTGCGGATGCGACTGGGAACGGAGCAGATGGTGCTCCACCACAATGATCAAGCAGAAGCGGAATTTCGCAAAGTGCTGCATTACGCGCCGGAGCATGCAGCGGCGCTCAACAACCTGGCCTGGCTGCTGAGAGACAAGGATCCCAAGCAGGCCCTGGATTTCGCTCAAAAGGCGCAGAACCTGGTGCCCAATGATCCTACGGTCATGGATACTCTCGGATCGGTGCTGCTTGAGCAGGGACAGACGGAGAAGGCGTTGCGCCTGTTCCGTCAGGCTTCGGCCAAGGTCCCTGGTGATCGTACCTACAAGTACCACTTGGCGAAGGCGCTGGCCAAAGCGGGCAAGACGAATGAGGCAAAGTCGATGCTCGAGCAATTGCTTGCGGACAAGAAACCCTTCTACGAAATATGGGGGGCGCGGGCACTGCTCAAGCAGCTTGGAGGATAATGGTGGCGCCGGAGTGTGGAGTCAGTCCGATGCCTTGCGCAACAGCACCAGCATTTCAGTGCGGCTCGGGAACAGATAGCCGACCAGACCCGTGAACAGCAGATAGGGTGAGGTGGCAATCTTGGCGATGCGGGGAGGTTCGAAGCCGGCGTCCAGTGTATTGTCCAGGCGTTTCAGGTAGCCCTTCAGGAAGGTCCAGTTCACGAAGGGGTAGGGTGTATCCAGGGTGTGGCGGCGGAGCACGGATTCCGGTGACAAGCCGTGTCTGTTCGCTATGGTGATCAGAACCGACTCCGAGAGAATGTGCAGGTGGTACGGCTGGTGGAGGCTGTGTATGAAGCGTTCCGTCTGGCGCAGGTCTATGCCTTCCGCACGCGGGGTACCGATACACAACAGTCCTCCAGGCTTCACGCAGCCGGCCAGGTCGCTCAGCAGCGCCTCGGGGTCTTCCACATGCTCGATGACGTCCTGGGCGATGACGCAGTCGTATTTGCGCTCCAGAACCGCGGGATCGTCGAACTGGGGCACGTACGCATCGTAACCGGACACGCTACGTATGCCCGTTTCCGCCAGGTAGTCGAGAAGCAGTCCCGAGCCGCACCCGTAATCCAGTACGGTGCTGTTCGCGGTTACGCCCGCCTTGAGCAGGTGGCCTAGGTAGCGGGAAAACACCCGGCGGGTGAACGGATCCAGGCGGCGTTGGCCGAATGGATACGCGGCGTAGAACGGCCCGAGGTCGACCGTTTCCAGAGAATGGAGCGACCCGCATACGGGGCATCGCCACACGGTTGAGAAATGGTCCTTCCAGCGGCGCACGTTTGAATGGACCTGGGCAACTTCGGTTGCGTCCGCGAATCGGCCCTGTCCGCAAAGAGGACATCTATCGCGCACAGTGCCCGCCGTGTGACCAGACTGCGCATCAGAGTTCATGCCAGCATGTCCAGGTAGTAGTCCTCAAGCTGCCCGACTACCGTGTCCGGGCTGTAGCTGCGAGAACGCTCGCGGCCGGTGGCTCCCATTGCGCGACGCAATTCCGCGTCATCCGCAAGAAGGCGAAGCCTGTCTGCGAGTTCCGTCACCGAGTCAGGGTCGACAATGAAACCGTTCTTGCCGTCGTCGACAAGTTCCTGGGCGGACACGATAGACCGGGTCACGATAACGGGCTTTGAGAATCGCATGGCTTCCATAGCCACCAGTCCCTGGGTCTCTACGAGAGAGGGGAGCACGAACACGTCGGCCACCCCGTAGTATTGCGGTAGGGCGTCATGGGGCACGAAGCCAAGGAAGCGCACCAGTGAAGCAATACCCAGCTCGCGGGCCAGTTGCGTTAGGCGGCCCGCTTGGTCGCCCTGGCCGACGATCCACAGCTGTGCGTCAGGCCGGGTACTGGCCAGCTCTGCGAACCCGCGCAGCAGATAGGGCAAATTCTTCTCAGGATTCAACCTTCCCACGTACAGTACGACAAATCCACTGGACTTGTCGGTGTGGCCGTCTTCGTCGCCCGTGAATGCCACCGGGTTGGTCAGAAAACGCACCGGGGTAGTGACCCCGTAGCTGCGGATTGACTCCATCAGGGCGGCCGAAGGCGCGAGGACAAGGTCGAACCGGTTGCAGTAGCGTACATGCGCGCGAAAGAGCAAAGGCCTAAGCGGCTTCATGAGCAGAGGCTGGGTGAGGTGATCCACGGTCATGTGATAGGTATAGACCCGCAGCGCGTCCAGTCCGTGCGCGGCCTTCAATGTCCGTGTCAGCAGCAGGCTCAGGTAGTGGCAGTGGATGATATCGACTGCATTCTCCCGCAGGATTCGCCGCAGGGTCGAGACGGCAGGTAGCGCCTGATAGAACCCGTACAGTTTGACCGTGAAGGTTCGGTAGACGGTAATGCCTTTCCAACTGCTGACCGCAGGTTCCCCCGGGCGACGACTGGTGATTATGCTGACCTTGTGACCGCGCTTGACCAACTCCGGGGCGACCCGCTGGATGTGGATGCCGACCCCGGTCGCTGCAGGCAGAAAGTCGTCGGAGACCATGCAGATGTTGAGGCGCCGCTCGGGATTGTGGCCGCCATGGCCCGGAGATTCAGAGGGGACGAGCTTGGTAGGATCGCTTGTCGGGGTTATTCCAGCCGGCACGGAAACGTCCTCCAGCTATGATCATGGGCCCGGATTGCAATTGACCGCTATCGTGGGGTCTATCCCTGACGGTCGGCAAAGTGTAACCCATCCCTGGTGTTCCGCGGAAAGGCCGACGGTCAGCCGGGCTGGGTCTGCCGTCGCGGTTTCGATGAGAGGTCATTCCCGAGGCACAAAAAAAAGAGGGAGCCTGCCGGCTCCCTCCTTTCGCCCCATCGCTGGAGCTCTGCGGGTATTACGAGCGCTTCTTGGCGCGCCGACGGACACCCGCCATCCCGAACAGGCCCAGGCCCATCAGGGCAACCGTGGCTGGCTCGGGCACATAGACCTGGAAGGGGTCGTTGCTGTCAAAGGTCCA
>CAZNBB010000040.1:12638-30116 GCA_964571225.1 uncultured Gammaproteobacteria bacterium | reverse complement strand
GGAGGTGGGCGGCTACGCCGACGCCGCGCACGGGCCCACCCGACGGGTGACCTTCGGCACCGGCTATGCGCGCGAGTCGCTGTTCGAAGTATTTCTGGAAAACCTCGAGCACTATCCGATTCTGCTGCCGATGGACTTCGAGGATGAGCAGCCGGAGCGACTGGCCCACGTGCGGCTGCACAACGGCACCATCTGGCGTTGGAATCGGCCGCTGATCGGCTTCGACGAAGACGGTACGCCCCATCTGCGCATCGAGCACCGCGTCGTGCCGGGTGGCCCGTCGGTGATCGACGAAATCGCCAACGCGGCCTTCTTTTTCGGCCTTCTGCGCGCACTGATGGAAGCCGATGTGGCGCCCGAGTTCCGGCTTTCGTTCGGCCAGGCCCGGGATAATTTCTACTGGGCGGCGCGGGACGGCCTCGACGCCCATATCGTGTGGCTGGAAGGCCGCAGGGAGCGTATGCAGTCGCTGGTGCTGGACAGGCTGTTGCCACTGGCCCGGCGCGGCCTGGGGCTGTTGGAGATCGAGCCGGCCGACAGCGAACGCTACCTGGCGGTCATCGAGAGTCGTGTCCGCAATGGTTGCAACGGGGCGGCCTGGCAGCGGGCGTTCGTCGCCAAGCATGGCAGGGACATGGCGGCGCTCACCGCTGCCTACCGGCTTCGCCAGGACAGCGGACTGCCGGTCCACGAATGGGATATCTGATTCCTGCGAGTTTCCGGGCAAGTGCCAGGGTGAGTGGAAGGCGGTTCACAGGCGGCAGTGAACCTGTCCGGAACGGGGGGTCGTCAGCCGGGCCCGATGGTGTTGCGGGGTTGCCGGCTGGAACAACGCAAGGCCCAACGTTCTTTCTCTTGCCATCTTGCGCCAAGGCGGGTCGGCCGCCTCCTCCCGTCACAGCCCGGTAGCCCGCCTGCGCCCGGCAAGTCGCGCCGCCCCAGGCCGAGTCCCTCCCCGTTGACCTGGGTCAATGTAACTTTCCCCGATTGCCGCACCATAGCCGTTTGTGTCCACAACCGGGAACACGCCATGAGTCTGCTCGACCTTAACGCGTTTGCCGACACCCCGCTGGTCATCGATCCCTTCGATTACACGGTGGTGCCCGGTTTCCTGCGTGCCGAGTCGGTGGTGCCGGTGCGGCGGGACTTCCCCGTTATCCCCTATCCCGGCTTGATGCCCCTGGCGGAAACCCAGTTCGGGCCGGGTTTCGCGGCGCTTATCGAGGAACTGCGCAGCCCGGAAGTGACGACGGCATTTTCCGAGAAGTTCGGTATCGACCTTTCCGGTCGGCCCCTGATGATCACCGTGCGCGGTCGCTGTCAGCCCAAGGATGGACGCATACACACCGACACCGAAAGCAAGCTGGTGACCGGACTGCTGTATCTCAACGATCCATGGGAGGCCGACGGCGGGCGCCTGCGGCTGCTGCGCGGTCCGGACGATCTGGAGGATATGATCGCCGAGGTCCCCCCGAACAACGGCACGCTGGTAGCGTTTCGCCGGGGAGAGCGTTCCTTCCATGGCCACAAACCCTACGAAGGGGTGCGTCGCTACATCATGTTCAACTGGATGACCGACACGCGAGTGGCGGCTCGGGAAATCGCCCGTCATCGCATCTCGGCTCGGCTCAAGCGCTGGACGGCGGCCTGATTTCAACCCGGAATTGCCGATGGACCAGATCGATAACCTGCAAGAAACGTTTCTAAGTGCCCTGGATCGGGCGCAAACGGCATCGTATCCGTTCCGGCACTGGCTGTTGGAGGATGTGTTGCCGGCGACGGCCTGTCGTGCCGTCAGCGAGTTGCCCTTCGATCCGCCGGCAGTGGGCGACACCCTGGGCAAGCGGGAGACCCACAACAGTACCCGCACCTTCTTCTCGCCCGGCAATCGCGACCGCTTTGCAGTGTGCGATGCGCTGGCAAGAACCCTGCAGAGCGAGTCCACGGTGAGCCGTCTGTCCCGCCAGTGCGATGTGGACCTGCATGGGAGCTATCTGCGTATCGAGTACTGCCAGGACAGCGGTGCCTTCTGGCTGGAGCCCCACACCGATATCGGGGCCAAGTTGTTCACCATGCTGGTGTATCTGTCGGAAGGCCCGGGCTCGGAAGAGTGGGGGACGGATATCTATACCGCCGACGGCATCCATGTGGGGAGCGCGCCGTACGGATTCAACCGCGGCCTGATATTCGTTCCCGGCGCCGACACCTGGCACGGGTTCGAGCGTCGTCCCATCGAAGGCGTGCGCAAGTCTCTAATCGTCAATTACGTGAAGGACGAATGGCGGTCGCGCCACGAACTGGCATTTCCGCTGCGCCCGGTGTCGTGAACGTATGCCCGGCCCGTACCGGGTGCGTTAAGCCGCTTCGCGATACCACCGGGCGGCATAGCCGTCCTTGCCGGTGATGTAACTCACGAAATCCTGCGCGAAACTGTCCCGCACCGACTTGTGGACCGATTCCCGCGCCAGCAGGGCATCGCTCCAGCGTCGTACGCCAGGCGTTTCGATCAGTCCCAATGGACGCTGCCCCTCGAGGATGTCGATGCGCTGAAACAGGGGCGCGTAGGCCGTATCGAGCAGGGACAGTTGCGTCCCGTTGAAGTAGGGGCCATCGCCCAATTGCGTTTCCAGGCGCGCCAGCTTGCCGGTGAGTTCGGCATGCTCCTTGTCGAACGCGTCCTCGTTGGCGGCGGTGTACAGCCGGTAATGAGTGAACAGCAGATCGGAGCCGAATTCGATCCAGGCACGGTTGCGGGCGCGCTGCAACGGGTCCGCCGGGTGCATGGAGGGCGGATGGGTCTCGTCCAGGTATTCGTTGATCACCGCCGATTCGAACAGGACGGTGTCCGCGACCCGCAGCACCGGGACCTTGCCGAACGGTGAGATGTCCAGAAACCACTTGGGCGGATCGGCCAGGTCGATGTAGGTGGTGGAAAACGGTACCTGCTTCTCCAGCAGGGTGATGGCCGAACGCTGCACGAAGGGACACAGGGCAAAGCTGATCAGCTCGAGGGATGTTTGGTCGGTCATGCTCGCTCTCCGCAGCGGGGTTGGGCGGTGAATGGGCTGGTGTGGCAGAGGCCGCGAGCGCCTGACGGCGCCGGTATTCAGCCGTCGACGACGTCCAGCGCCCGGATGCTGTCCAGTATGCGGGCCGGCTCCAGGCGCTTGCTGTAGTCCGCGTTGGCGTAGGCCAAGCGGATGACGCCGTCGGTGTCGATGACGTAGGTGGCGGGGACCGGAAGGTCGTAGCTGCCGTCGTCATTGTGCAGCGCCAGGTCGATACCGAAGCTCAGGTAAATGGGGCGCAGCATTTGGGGCAGCGCATAGACCAGGCCGTACTGGCGGGCCACCTTGTTGCCGGTGTCGCTGAGCACGGGAAAAGCCAGTCCATGGGTTTGGGCCGTGGCCTGAGTCTGGGCGGCGCTCTGGGGCGAAACGGCCAGCAGATGGGCGCCCAGGCGACGGATGTCGGTCAGATACGCCTGCAGGCTGTCCAGTTCGAGGCCGCAGAAGGGACACCAATCGCCCCGGTAGAAGGACACCACCACGGGACCGGTGGCCAGCAGGGCAGACAGGCTGACCGGCTCGCCTTGCTGATCCGGTAAGGTGAAATCGGGCGCGATCATCCCGGCCTGCAGGCATTGCTCGGCGACCCCGGAGGCGGCTATCTCCCGGGTCGCCTGTTGCAGGCTGGCGGCGACCTCATCCGGTACCTCGGCAAGAAACCTGGCCAGCAGAGTGTCCAGTTCCTTCTGCAGATGGGAAGGGGGTTCTGCGCAGGGGGTACCGGTGGCGTTCACTTGGGGTCTCCCGCAACTGTCGGGGTGGGTTTGCAGTCCATGCTTTAGTTAGTTCACTAACTTACTATAGGCTTCACCAGCGCAACCGTCAAGCCGCGTCGGCCCCTGGCGTCATGGGAACGCCGGCTCTGTAGTACCATTTTGGGTGGTGTGGCACATATCGGCGAACGCAATGACCGCAACCGGACTGGAACGATGCTGAAGGTTTTCCACCAGCTGCCCGAGGGCCTGCTGGAGGCTGATGTCACGGAGCTGGCCGACGTCCTGGGCGGGCCGGCGTTGATACACCTGCCGGGGCGTCGGGAACAGCCCCTGTTCGTGTCCACCCTGCTGCACGGCAACGAGACCGGCGGTTTCTTTGCCCTGCAGGCACTGTTGCGGGACTATCGCGACCGGGAACTGCCGCGGGCGCTGTCGGTGTTTATCGGCAATCCCAAGGCGGCTCGTTACGGCCTGCGTGCGCTCGACGATCAGCCCGACTACAACCGGGTCTGGCCGGGCGGGGAAGGCGGCGGCACTCCCGAGCATGACATGATGGCCCGGGTGGTGGCGGATATGGCCGAGCGCGGCCTGTTCGCGAGCATCGACCTGCACAACAATTCCGGCATCAATCCCCACTATGCCTGCGTCAATCGTACCGAGCAGCCCTTTCTGCATCTTGCCGCTCTGTTCAGCCGCACGGTTGTCTACTTCACCCGCCCGCGGGGCGTGCAGTCCCTGGCATTGGCGCCGCTGTGTCCTGCTGTGACCGTGGAGTGCGGACGCACCGGCGACAGCCTTGGCGTGCGCCACGCCCGCGAATACGTGGAAGCCGCCCTGCATCTGACCCGCATTCCCGACCATCCGGTCGCGCCCCACGACATCGACGTGTTCCATACCGTCGCCACCGTCAAGGTGCCGCACGGCCTGAGCATCGGTTTCGGCGGCGCCGATACGGACCTGCGTTTCATCGACGATCTGGACCATCTCAATTTCCGGGAGCTGCCGGCAGGCACCACGCTCGCCCAGACCGGCAGCGGCCCGGGTCGTCTGGAAGCCTGGGACGACAGCGGCCGGGATGTGGGAGGCCGCTATTTCGCCCTGGACGACGGTCAGATTCGCACCGCCCGACCGGTGATGCCCTCCATGTTCACTCTGGACCCGCGCATCATTCGCGAGGACTGCGTGGGGTATCTGATGGAGCGTTACCCCCTCGATCTGGCCCGCGCCGACTGACCGCCGTTTCCCCGCCTATGCATCTACTGGTGGCCCTGTCCCCCCACGGCTTCGGCCATGCCGCTCAGGCTTCGGTGGTGCTCAACGCCCTGCGCCTCGAGCGACCGGACCTGCGGGTCACTGTGCAGACCAGCCTGCCCAGGGAGTTTCTGGCGGGGCGCATCGGGGGTGCGTTCGACTACGTACCCCGGGCCACCGACTTCGGGCTGGTCATGCATTCGGCACTGCGCATCGACCTGGAGGCCAGTGCCGCGCGCTATCGGGCGCTGCATCGGGACTGGGAGCGCCGGGTGGTCGCCGAGGCGGCGGCCATGGAAGCGCTCGCTCCGGACCTGCTGCTGGCGGATGTGCCCTACCTGTCCCTGGCCGCGGCCGAGCGTGCCGGCTTTCCCGCCCTGGCGCTGTGCTCCCTGAACTGGGCGGGCGTTTACCGGGAGTTGTTCGGGCACCGTCCCGAGGCGCCCGGGATACTGGATCAGATGGAGGCCGCCTACGACGGTGCCCGACTGTTCCTGTGTCCCCAGCCCTCTATGCCCATGCCCGAGCTGTCCAATGTGCACGCTATCGGGCCGCTGGCCCGCCTCGGCCGCGATGGCCGGCAAGCCCTGCGCGCCCGGCTCGGTCTGCGTGACGGGCAGCGGCTGGTGTTGCTGGCCCCCGGCGGAGTCCCTACCCGGTTGCCCATGGAGCGCTGGCCTGCGATGGAGGATGTGCACTGGCTGGTACCGGCGGCGTGGCAGACCCGGCGGCCCGACGCCACCGAACTGGAGTCTCTGCAGATGGACTTCGTCGATGTGCTGCGCTCGGTGGATGCGCTGGTGGGCAAATGCGGCTACGGCACGGTGGCCGAGTGCGTGTGCAACGGCACCCCCATGGTCTACGTGGCTCGCCCGGACTGGCCCGAGGACCCGTACCTGGCGGATTGGCTGACGCGCCACGGGCGGTGCGCGTCCGTGAGCCGCGACGAGCTGGAGGAGGGTCGCCTGGCGCAGGCCCTGGCCCGGTGCTGGGCGCAGCCGGTCCCCGACCGGGTCCTGCCCACCGGTGCTCAAGAGGCGGCCCGGCTGATTCTCGCCCAGGCGGACTGATCAGGTCGTAGCTCAGCGGCGGCGCAGGCGGTAATACAGCCCGCCCAGCCATTCGTAGGCCAGGTCCGCAATCAGGTGCTGGGCGGTGGCGGTCGGCAGCCAGGCCGCGGTGCCGCGCTGGTACAGATGGCCTGCGGTGAATCCCATGGGGGCGGACACTACGTCCAGGCCGGCTTGGCGGAAGGCCCGTGCGGCCCGCTCCATGTGCATGGCGTGGGTTACCAGCAGCACCCGTTGGATGCCCTGTTCCCGGAGCAGCGGTGCCGCCCGTTGGGCGTTTTCCCAGGTGGTGCGGCTGCGTTCCTCCCGCCAGCAGGCATCGACGCCCAGTTCCTTTTCCAGCACCGCCGCCATCAAGGCCGCTTCACTGGTCCGGCAACCCGGAGGCGCGCCGCCGGTGGCCAGCACCGGCAGCTTGCTTTGCCGGTGCAGGGCGGCGGCGTAGCGAACCCGCTCGAGGGTGGTAGGGGCGAGGTTGTCGCTTCCGTACTCCGGCGCCGGGCACCGCAGTTCCCCCCCCAGGACCACGATGGCGCCGGCACCCAGCTCCGGTGTCCGACCCGCATCCAGGGGTGGGGCCGTTTCCAGGCGGGTTGCCAGCCAGCGGGCCACGGCCGGCGTACCGGCGGCATACAGCAGCATGGCGCCGGCAGCGGCCAGGGCGGCGCCGGCAGCGGGGGCGAACGCCACCAGCACCAGCCCGGCAACCAGCGGCCAGAGCAACAGCCCCGGTGGCAGGAACAGGGATTTGAGAACGACGGCAACCCCCGTGCGGGCGGCCGCAGGACGCTCAGCGGGCCAGCGCGTCCCTGGCCTGCTGGTCGGCATGATAGGAGGAACGCACCATGGGCCCGCTGGCCACATGGGTGAAGCCCATGGCTTCGCCGCAGCGGGCCAACTCGTCGAACTCGTCCGGATGCACGAAGCGGTCCACCGGCAGGTGATGCAGGCTGGGCTGCAGGTACTGCCCCAGGGTCAGCATCTCGCAGTCATGGGCGCGCAGGTCCTCCATCACCTGTTTCACTTCGTCCAGGCTCTCCCCGAGTCCCAGCATCAGCCCGGACTTGGTGGGCACCTGGGGGTGCTCGGCCTTGAAGCGCTGAAGGAGGGTGAGGGACCACTGGTAGTCGGAGCCCGGCCGTGCCTGGCGGTACAGCCGCGGCACGGTCTCCAGGTTGTGATTGAACACGTCCGGCGGTGCGGAGTGCATGATGTCCAGGGCCCGGTCCATGCGGCCCCGGAAATCCGGCACCAGGATTTCCACCCGGGTGGCGGGATTGTGGGTGCGCACGGCGCGGATGCATTCCACGAAATGACCGGCGCCGCCGTCCCGCAGGTCGTCCCGGTCCACCGAGGTGATGACCACGTAGCTCAGGCCCATGGAGCGGATGGTGCGCGCCAGGTTCTCCGGCTCGTCCGCGTCCAGGGGTTCGGGGCGGCCGTGGGCCACGTCGCAGAACGGGCAGCGGCGGGTGCAGATGTCGCCCATGATCATGAAGGTGGCGGTGCCGTGGCCGAAGCACTCGCCGATGTTCGGGCAGGAGGCCTCTTCGCAGACCGTGTACAGACGGTTCTCCCGCAGGATCTTTTTCAGCCGTCCCACCGCCGGGTTGCCTGGCGAGCGGGCGCGGATCCAGCTCGGCTTGCGCTGGGGGCGTGCGGTGGGCTCGATCTTGATGGGGATGCGCGCCGTCTTGGCGGCGCCGCGCTGGTGCTTGAGATCGGTGTCGGTCATGGTGCTGTGTGCCTCGTGCGGCCGGCTCCGGCCGTGGCCGCTGCGCCTCAAGGCGCCACAGTGTAGCCCAGAAGGGCGGTCAGGTGCGACTGCAGGCGTTGCGATACCTCGTTGAAATCAGGGGAGATGCCCTGATCACGCAGCTGGGTGACGGTCATGCCGGCATGGCCGCAGGGATTGATGCGCCCGAAGGGCTCCAGGTCCATGTCCACGTTCAGGGCCAGCCCGTGGTAGCTGCGCCCGCGCTTGATGCGCAGGCCCAGGGAGGCGATCTTGCTGCCGTTCACGTACACCCCGGGCGCGTCCCGGCGGGGGATCCCGTCGATGCCGTAGTCGGCCAGCAGGTCCACCACCGCCTGCTCCAGGGTGTGCACCAGGGTCTGCACGCCCAGGTTCCGGCGGGCGATGTCCGCCAACATGTAGGCCACCAGCTGGCCGGGTCCGTGGTAGGTGACCTGCCCACCCCGGTCCACGGGCACCACCGGGATGTCACCCGGCGCCAGCAGGTGCTCGGGCTTGCCGTTCAGACCCACCGTGAACACCGGCGGGTGCTGGACCAGCCACAGCTCGTCCGTGCTGGCGTCGTTGCGTGCCGCCGTGAACGCCTGCATTTCCCGCCACACCGGCTCGTAGTCCGCCAGCCCCAGGCGGCGGACCCGCAGGGGTAGGATTTCGTCGGCAGCAAGGCAGGCCTGTTTCGGCGCAAGAGTTGCCATGGGCGGCTCCTAGAGAGCCATGAGCACCTCTTCGCAGGCCGTCAGATCCCGGTAGATGGCATCCAGCTGGTCGCGGCTGCGAGCGCGCACGTTGACGGTAACCGACAGGTAGCTCCCGGCCCTGCTGGCCCGGGTGCGTACCGCGCCTTCGCCCAGGTCCGGGGCGTGGCGGCGCACGATGGCCACCACCTGACCTTCGAAGTCGGAGCCGGCCCTTCCCATGGCTTTGATGGGAAAACTGCAGGGGAACTGGAGAGGGGATTCGTCGTTCATGGTGCGCCAGGACAGGAGTAAAACAGCCGCTATTATAACCCACCTTTGGGGCGCCTCTAAGGGGGTCCGCCCGGTCGAGTGCAGACGCCGGCGGCAGTAGTAAACTGGACCGGCGCTGGCGGCGGCGCCCATCCGCGCGCGGGACCCAGCGCCGGCCCGCGCCTGTTCCCGGGTGGGACCGGACTGTAGTGCCGTTGAGGGAGTCGATGTCATGGTTCAGGGAGTTCGCGGGGCCGCGGGATTGCTGTTCTGGATTGCGCTGTGTTTCGCCGTGGCCTGGTTCGGGGCACGCTATGCGCCGGGGCCGGACTACGGGCAACTGGTCAAACCCGCCTGGACGCCGCCGCCCTGGCTGTTCGCGCCGGTGTGGTCGGCCTTGTACCTGATGATGGCGCTTGCCGCCTGGTTGGTGTGGCTGCCCGGCGGGGTCGGCGGCGCACGCGGGCCCCTCGCCCTGTTCGTGGTGCAGCTGGTGTTGAACGGCCTGTGGTCCTGGCTGTTTTTCGGTCTTCAGCGCCGGGGTCTGGCGTTTGTGGATGTGGTGTTGCTGTGGTTCGCCATCCTGGTGACCATGGTGGCGTTCTGGAGCCGCCGGCCCCTGGCGGGGGCGTTGCTCATCCCGTACCTTGGCTGGGTCGGGTTTGCCGCCGCCCTGAATTTGGCTGTCTGGCGGTTGAATCTATGATGCCAACATCGTCGGAGACTTCATGAGCAGCGAACCGTCGTTCCAGGTGCAGGTGGAGCATGTCCGGGACTACGAGTTCCGGGTGCGCTTCGATTGGGAGGGCGTGGCGGCGCTCACGGTCGACGAGCCCGAGCCTCTGGGGCACCGGCAGGGGCCCAACGCGGCCCGCATGCTGGCGGCGTCGGTGGCCAACTGCCTGAGCGCCAGCCTGCTGTTCTGTCTGCGTAAATCCCGCATCGAGCCGGGTGGCATGAAGGCGACCGTCAGCGGCGCCATGACACGCAGCGAGCACGGGCGGTTGCGGGTGGGCAGTCTGGATGTGCGTATCGACGTGGACGGTCTGGAAGGAGGTGGCCGCCTGCAGCGCTGCACCGGTCTGTTCGAGGATTTCTGTGTGGTGACAGAAAGCGTGCGCCAGGGCATACCGGTGGCAGTGGCTGTGCACGCCGACGGGGCAGAGATTTACCGCAGCGAAGGGGAAACATCTTGAGGATCGACAGACGATGATCGGACGCAAAGCCCATTGGGAGGAGGTCTACCGCAATCGCGCCACGGATCAGGTCAGCTGGTATCAATCCCATCCGACGGTTTCCATGGAGCTGATCCGGTCTACGGGCCTGTCCCTCGATGGGCGCATCCTGGATGTGGGCGCCGGCGCCTCGGTGCTGGTGGACTTTCTGCTGGATGCCGGCTTTCAACGGCCGGCGGTGCTGGATGTGTCGGGCGCCGCCCTGGCCGTGGCCCGCGAGCGGCTGGGGCCACGGGCCGAGCAGGTGGAGTGGTACGAGCACGATGTGCTCGACTTCGGTCCACACCATCCCTTCGACCTGTGGCACGACCGTGCGGTGTTCCACTTCCTCACCGACGAAGGGGATCGGGAGCGCTACCGATGGGTGCTCGCCCGGGCGCTGGTGCCGGGCGGTTACCTGGTGATCGGCACCTTCGCCGCGGACGGCCCACTGAAGTGCAGCGGACTGGAAGTGGCGCGCTACGACCCATCGGCCCTGGCGGCGGCGTTTGGCGAGGATTTCGAACTGCTCAGCAGCCGGCGCGACGTGCATGTGACGCCTGCCGGTGCGGAACAGGCTTTCACCTTCTGCGTGCTGCGTCGCCGGGCCTGACGTACGTCGCCGGCGCGCCGTTCAGGGCGCGCTCAATTCCGCCGTCTCGCGGGCGATTTCCCGGCCTTCGTCCACGGCCACGATGCGCACTTCCACCGGGCTCCCCGTGCCCGACAGCAGAGCCCGGTCGGCGGCGTTGGCGTCGGCATCCAGGGTCATGCCCAGCCAGGCCAGTTGCTCGGCGATGCGGGCTCTGACGGGCGCGGCGTGTTCGCCGATGCCGCCGCTGAAGATCAGCTGATCCAGGCCCCCCAGAGCCACGCCGAGGGCGGCCACCGCCTTGGCGGCCCGGTAACAGAACACCTCAACCGCCAGGGCGGCGGCCGGTTCCTCCCGACGTTCCAGCAGGGTCTTCATGTCGTCGCTGAAGCCGGACAGGCCCCGCAGCCCGCTGTGGTGGTTGATGTCCTTGTCCAGATCGTCCAGGGACAGCTGGTGCTCGCGCAGCAGGTAGATCAACGCCCCGGGGTCCACATCGCCGCTGCGGGTCGCCATCACCAGACCTTCCAGGGGCGTCAGACCCATGGTGGTGTCCACGCTGCGCCCCTCCAGCAGCGCGGTGGCCGAGCACCCCGCGCCCAGGTGCAGCAGCACGGCGCGTTGCGCAAGCTTCGCCCCGAGCTGGGTGACCACGTCCGCGCAGGCGATGCCGTGAAACCCGTAGCGGCGCACACCCACGTCGCGCCAGCGGGATGGAATGGCATATTGGCGGGCGCGCTCGGGAAGCCCGGCGTGAAACGCGGTGTCGAAGACCGCCGCCTGGGGCAGGCGCGGCAGGCGTTCCATGCAGGCGCCAATGACTTTGATGGCAGGCGGCAGATGCACCGGACTCAGGGGTACCAGCTCCGCGAGTTCTTGGCGCAAGGCGTCTGTCAGCCAGGCGGTGTGGCGGTGGGAGCCGCCGTGTACCACCCGGTGACCCACGCGTTCGATGCGCTCGCGGTCCGGCAGGCGTGGGAACAGGGTGTCGAGAGCGGCGCCATGATCGGCCATTTCCGTCTCGGTTACCGTCTTCCCGTCGACCGCCACCGTGCCGCGGGCTTCGCCTACGCCACGGGCGGCAAGGCGGGTAATCGGCTCGGCTTGTCCGGCATCCCACAGATCAAGCTTCAGGGACGACGAACCGAGATTCACTGCCAGAATGCGCATCGCCATGGCCTGTGCAGGGAGTGGAGTACGCCGATGTCGGGGGCGGCAGCCGATGGGGCTCTGGACCCGGTGTGTTCAGCATGGTTCCCCACGGGGTTCAGATCAAGGCGGGCGGGGGGTGCGGGAAGTGGCAAGGGGCGGCCGCGGGTCGATCCCCGCGCCGCCAGCGGGTCTCAGTCGGCCCGGCCCTGGCGGACAGCCTCCTTGTAGGCGCGGTAATGGGACGTCATGGCCTTATAGACGGCACCCGGCGCGCCGTCGCCCACCGGCCGTTCATCCAGGCGGGTGACCGGCAGGATTTCGCGGGTGGAACTGGTCAGCCAGACTTCGTCGGCGTCGTGCAGCCGGTTCTGGGGAATGTCCGCCTCGCGGGCGGGGATCCCGTGGGCGTGCGCCAGTTCCAGGATCAGATCGCGGGTAATGCCGGGCAGCAGGGTGGGGCCCTTGGGCGGCGTGATCAGTGTGCCGTCGCGCACCACGAACAGATTGCTCGCGGCCCCCTCGGTGGCCAGCCCGTCGCGGATCAGGATGGCTTCGGCGGCTCCTGCGTCCACCGCCTGCTGGCGCAGCAGGACATTGGGGAGGAGCGTGATGGCCTTGATATGGCAATGCTGCCAGCGGATGTCGTCCAGGGTGATGGCTGCTACGCCTTCCTCGTCCAGTCCGTCCGGCGGTGGGGCGATCGGCGTGCTCATGGCGAACACCGTCGGATTGACCTCGTCGGGAAACCGGTGATCGCGCTTGGCGGCGGTGCCGCGGGTAATCTGCAGATAGACCGATTGGTCCTCCCCGGCATTGCGTTCCACCAGTTCCCCCAGCATGGCGTGCCATTGACCTGCGTCCATGGGCTCGGGGATGCGGATTCCGGCCAGGCTGTCGGCCAGCCGCCGCAGGTGCTGATCGAGGCGGAACAGGCGCCCCCCGTAGGCGGGAATGACCTCGTAGACGCCGTCGCCCAACAGAAAGCCGCGATCCAGCACGGACACGCAGGCCTGTTCCAGGGGCACAAAGGAACCGTTCAGAAAGACTGTCGCCATGGATGGTATTCCGTCAGCCGGTCTCGGGCCGCCTGCGCTCCGCAGCGGACTGCCGGCAGCCGGTGTGCATCATTCGTGGGTAGCGGGGCAGGTCCGCAGACGCCCCGCCGCCACATGATGACGTGTACCGCCCGTCAGTGGAAGTACAACCGGGCCTCGTCCAGCATGCGCTGCCAGAACGAACCCTCCGGTACGTTCTGCAGAGCGATCAGCGGTTCCCGGGCCAGCACCTTGTCGCCCAGGCTCACCTGCACGGTACCGTAGGACTTGCCCTTGGTCAGGGGCGCCATGAGCCGGTCGTCGACCGTCATGGAGGCGTTGAGATTCCCGTACTGCCCCCGGGGCACCGTGACGTACAGCGTGTTCTTCAGGCCCAGCGGAACCTTGTCTTGGGCGCCTTTCCAGACCCGTGCGTTGGTCAGCGGCTGGCCGGCGTCATAGAGCTTGTGGGTGTCGTAGAAGCGAAAGCCGTAGTTCAGCAGCGCTTCGCTGACGTCCACCCGGGCGTTCTCGCTGTCGGTGCCCATCACCACGGAGATCAGGCGCATGTTCTCACGCTTGGCGGAAGTGACCAGACAATAGCCGGCCGCCTCGGTATGCCCCGTCTTCATGCCGTCCACCGACGGGTCCCGCCACAGCAGCTTGTTGCGGTTGTACTGCGTGATGTTGTTCCAGGTGAATTTCTTTTCCGAATAGAGCTTGTAGTACTCGGGAAAGTCGTGGATCAGGGCGCGCGCCACCTTGGCGATGTCCCGGGCGGTGGTGTAGTGCTCGGGATGGGGCAGGCCGGTGGCGTCCACGAAGTGGCTGTGGGTCATACCCAGCAGCTGAGCCTGGCGGTTCATCATGGACGCGAAAGTCGACTCGGTGCCGGCCACGTACTCCGCCAGGGCCACCGTGGCGTCGTTGCCCGACTGGGTGATCATGCCCTGCAACAGGTCCTTGAGGGGCACCTTGGTCCCCACCTTCACGAACATCCGCGAGCCGCCGGTGCGCCACGCGTGTTCGCTGATGTGGACCTTGTCGTCCATGTGGATCTGCCCGGCCTCCAGTTCCTTGAACACCACGTAGGCCGTCATCAGCTTGGTGAGGCTGGCCGGCGGCAGGCGCTGATCGGGATTGTCCTGGGCGATGATCTGGCCGCTGTGGTAGTCCAGCACCACGTAACTCTTGGCGCCGACCTTGGGTGCCGCGGGCACCGGCGGCATGGGTTTGGACGCAGCGGGTCCGTTGGCGCCGGGAGCCGCGGCGGAGGCGGCCTGGCTGGCCAGCGGCATCCCCAGCAGCGTGAACAGCACGAGCAGGGTACGCAACATGATTTTCGTCACCACTTGGATTGTCGAACCGGAGGGCATGTCTCGATGGTCAATTGTCCGCGCCCGGCCGCATGTTTGCAATGCGTCAAGTCGGTATTCTTTGCCGGCGCCGAGCCGTCGGACGCAAGGGGCTAATCCACCACCACCTGAGCGTCGTGCACTCCGTACTCGGACAGCGTACGAGCCATGCGGTCGGCCTGCTCCACGGTCCGTAGCGGACCGACCTGAACCCGGTATATCGGTCGCCGGTCATGGTAGCCGCGGGTGATATGTATGCCCGGCACGCTGGCGTGCCGCAGGCGTCCGCGCAGGCGTTCCGCATTCTCGCGGTCCACGAAGGCGCCCACCTGCAGGAACAGGTTGGGCGACGTGGCATCCGGCGCCTGCCGACGGGCGGGGTCCGACTTGTCGGCCACCACCGTGGGCGGTGTGGGTTTGTGGGGATTGATGGCCCGGATCACCACCGGTGCCGTGCCCTTGCCCAGCATGCCGAGCTTGGCGGCGGCGGCATAGGACAGGTCGATGATCCGGTCGGGATGAAACGGGCCGCGATCATTGACCCGCACGATGACCTTGCGGCCATTGTTGAGGTTGGTGACCTGCACGAAGGTCGGCAACGGCAGGCGCTTGTGGGCCGCGGTCATGGCGTACATGTTGTACGGCTCTCCGCTGGAGGTGCGCTTGCCCGCGAACTTGGTGCCGTACCAGGAAGCAATGCCCCGCTGCACGAAGCCATTGGACGTCTTCAGCACGTAGTAGCGATGGCCGTTGACCACATAAGAGGAAGGATTGCCGTAACGGCTGCGGGGCTCCACCCGGGGCACGGCGTTGGGTATGTCTGCTATGTCGGCGGGGGGGTTGGCCGGTGCCCCGTCCTGGGGGGCGAACGGGGTGCTGCAGGCGGACAGCACTGCCGACAGGCACAGCAACATAACCAGACGCCCCAATGGACGTCGAAAAATAGTCGCGCAAATCAATGCGCTGTCCTTCGTCGTGCACATTCTGGATTAAGTGTGCACGGCGTCGGGGGCAAATGCAAATTCTGTGTTGCCGGGGCGGAGTCGCCCGCGTTGGGCGCTGTGCGGGCCGCTCTCAGTGGTGGTGCGTGGCGCTGTCGGCGGCCTGCATGGACTGCCCGCCCCGGGCCTTGCGGATCGCTTCGCCGAGTTGGTAGACCGCCATGGCGTATAACGGGCTGTGGTTGTAGCGGGTGATGACGTAGAAATTGTGCATTCCCAGCCAGTATTCCTGGCCATCGCGGTCCTGCAGAGCGAGCAGGGTCGCCTGGGGATCACCGGCCACCGGCGTGCGGGGCTCGACACCGTAGCGCTTCATGGCCGACAGGCTCATGTGAGGCTCGAGGCCGTCGTCGAGCAGCGTGCGGTACTTGTCGCCGGTCACTTTGGCACGGGCGGCGATGGGTGCGCCAGGCGTCCAGCCGTGGACATGGAAGTAGTTGGCGACGCTGCCGATCACATCGCTCGGGCTGTGCCACAGATCGCGCTTGCCGTCGCCGTTGAAGTCGACGGCGTAGCGCCGGTAGCTGCTGGAGATGAACTGCGGGTCGCCCATGGCGCCGGCGTAGGAGCCTTTGATGCTCATGGGATCCACGCCTTCCTCGCGGGTGAGCAACAGGAACTGCTCCAGCTCGCTGCGGAAGAATCTCGCCCGGGCCGGATAGTCGAAGGCCAGGGTGGACAGGGAATCCAGCACCCGATAGCGGCCGGTGTGGCTGCCGTAGCGTGTCTCCACGCCGAGGATGGCCACGATGATCTCGGGCGATACGCCGTACGTCTGCTGGGCACGCTTCAGTAGCGCCGCATGGGCGTCCCAGAACCGCACACCTTCCTCGATGCGGCTGCGGGTCAGGAAGATCGGCCGGTACTCATACCAGGGCTTGCTTTCCGCCGGTCGGGTGATGGCCGCGATGATGCTCGGCTCGATATGGGCCTTGCCGAACAGCGCCATGAGATGCGCTCGGTCGAAGTGATATCGGCTGACCATGTGATCGACGAAGTTCTGCACGGCCGGGCGGTCAGCCAGGGGCGGCGCCGCGGGCCGGGTGCTGGCGCAACCGCTCAGGGGAAGCAGGAAGGCGAGCAACAGCGCGAGGCCGGCTCCCACTGTTGCTTTCATGGTTCGACTCCGTGTGCGCATTGTCTACGTGGGCAGCAGTTTTCGGTGGGTGTGTATGGACATGAGAATACCGAAACCGGCCATGAGGGTCACCATGGAAGTGCCTCCGTAGCTGATCAGCGGCAGCGGCAGACCAACTACCGGCAGCAGACCGGTCACCATGCCGGTGTTGACGATCACATACACGAAGAAGGTCAACGCCAGGCTGCCTGCCAGCAGGCGCGTGAAGGTGTCCTGGGCCTGGGTGGCGATGTACATGCAGCGGAACACGATGAACAGATACAGCACCAACAGCAGCAGAATGCCAATGAGCCCGAATTCCTCGCCGAGCACGGCGAAGATGAAGTCGGTGGCGCTTTCCGGCAGAAAATCCAGGTGGGACTGGGTGCCGTTGAGCCAGCCCTTGCCGTAGATGCCCCCAGAGCCGATGGCGATCTTCGACTGGATGATGTGATAACCGGCGCCCAGGGGATCGCTTTCGGGATTCAAAAAGGTGAGCACCCGCTGGCGCTGGTAGCCGTGCATGAAGTGCCACAGCAGCGGCGCGCAGGCGGCCGCCAGCAGCACCAGGATCCCCAGTACCCGCCAGCGCAGGCCGGCCATGAACAGCACGAAGAAGCCGGCGCAGGCGATCAGCAGCGCGGTGCCCAGGTCGGGCTGTTTGGCAATCAGCACCACCGGCACCACGATGATGACGCCGGCCGCCAGCAGCCGCGTGGCCCTGGGCGGCAGCCGCTGGTCGGCCAGGTACCAGGCCACCATCATGGGTACCGCGATCTTCATCATCTCCGAGGGCTGAAAACGCACCACCACCAGGTTCAGCCAGCGCTGAGCCCCTTTGCCCACCTCCCCGAACACCAGCACCGCGGCCAGCAGCAGGCAGCCGATGCCGAACAGCCACGGCGTCCACCGGTACAGGATCCCGGGCGGAATCTGGGCGATGACCAGCAGGGTTCCGAAGGCGATGCCCAGGCGGATGACTTGGCGTATCACCATGTCCATGTTCTGGTCGCTGGCGCTGTAGAGCACCACCAGTCCCACCCCGCACAGGGCGATCAGCGCGGCCAGCAGAGTGGCATCCAGGTGCAGCCGCTGTTGCCAGCCGCCGGTAGCGGTTCCTTCCCGGTCGGCGCTCGTAAGGATCATGGTTTGTCGTCCTTCTTACCGCCATTGAGGTAAGTGTTCATGATTTTCAGTGCAATTGG
>CAZNBB010000040.1:1522-12628 GCA_964571225.1 uncultured Gammaproteobacteria bacterium | reverse complement strand
GTGTTTTTTTTTCTTTTTTTGCCGGGCATTTGGGGGGGGGGGTTCACCGCCACCGCCGCCGTGCTCCACGATCACCGCCACTGCGATACGCGGGTCGGCAACGGGGGCGAAGGCGATGAACAGCGCGTTGTCCCGCAGCCTTCTCGCCAGTTCCTTGGGATTGTAGGTGTCCTCCTGCCCCAGCCCGAAGACCTGGGCGGTGCCGGTTTTGGCGGCGATGGTGTAGTCGGCTTCCTTCTTGAGCTGGTGGGCCGTGCCGTGGGGGTTGTCCACCACGTCCTCCATGGCCTGGATGATGATGTTCCAGTCCTTGGGGTCGCCTTCCGGTACCCGGGGCAGCATGTGGATGGGAAGCGGATCCAGGTTGCCGTTGGTCGGGTTCTGCTCGGCGCCCACCAGGTGCAGCTGGGCACGCAGTCCCCTCTCGGCCATGGCGGCGGTGGCGGCAGCCAGCTGCAGCGGCGTCACCAGCAGAAAACCCTGCCCGATGCCGGTGATCAGCGTCTCGCCGGGAAACCAGGGCTGATGACGCACGCGCTCCTTCCACTGTCGTGAAGGCAGCAGCCCGGGCAGCTCGCCCACCAGGTCCACGCCGGTGCGTGTGCCGAATCCGAACTTGGCCAGATAATTGTGGAGCCGGTCGATGCCCATTTCATGGGCCAGGTTGTAAAAGTAGACGTCGCAGGACTGGGTGATGGCCTGGGTGATGTCCACGTTGCCATGACCCCAGCGCTTCCAGCAGCGGTACTTGTGGCTGTTGCCGGGCAGCTGGTAGTAGCCCGGGCAGAAGGTGGTGGTATCCGGTTTGGTGACGTCGTCCTCCAGCCCGCCCAGACCCACGAACGGTTTGATGGTGGACCCGGGTGCGTACTGGCCGCGCAGGGCGCGGTTGAACAAGGGACGTCCGCTGTGCTTTTGCAGTGCGCGGTAGTCTTTGAGCTCGATGCCGTTCACGAACGGGTTGGGGTTGTATTCGGGCATGCTGACCATGGCCAGGATGGCGCCGGTCTTGGGGTTGAGGGCGATGGCGGCGCCGGTGTTGTCGCCGAAGGCCTTCTCGGTCACCGCCTGCAGGTGGGCGTCCAGGGTCAGGTACAGGTTGCGGCCGGGCACCGGGGGGGTGCGCGACAGCACGCGCACGATGCGCCCTTCGGCATTGGTTTCCACCTGCTGGTAGCCCACCTCGCCGTGCAGCACATTCTCGTAACTGCGTTCCACCCCCGTCTTGCCGATATGGCTGGTGCCACGGTAGTTGGCCTGGTTGACCTCCTGCAGCTCGCGGGCATCGATGCGGCCCACGTAGCCGACGGCGTGCACGGCTTCCGGGCCCAGCGGGTAGTAGCGGGTAAGTCCGGCCTCCACATCCACGCCGGGAAAGCGGTAGCGGTTCACGGCGAACCGGGCCACCTCCGCATCACTCAGGTGGAAACGCAGGGGTATGGCGTCGAAGGAGTGTTTGCGGCGTCGCAATTCGTCGAATCGCTGAATGTCGATATCCCGGATATTGATGATCTTGGACAGTGCCGCGATGGTGGCCTTCATGTTCTTGACCTGCTCGGGGATGATCTCCAGGCGATATGAAGGCAGGTTCTCGGCGAGCAGCACGCCGTTGCGGTCGTAGATCAGGCCGCGGGTCGGGGGAATGGGCAGCAGCTTTACGCGGTTGTCCCGGGACAGAGTGGTGAAGTGCTGGTGGGAGATCACCTGCAGGAACACCAGGCGCGCGATCAGCGCGAACACCAGCAGCACGCTGATGATCAGGGCCGCCACGGTGCGGCGCATGAACAGCCGGCTTTCCAGCAGATGGTCTTTGATCTGAATCTGGCGGGCCATTATCGGGTGCGGTCCGGTCTCGTCAATCCCGTCCGGTGCCGGCGCAGCGCCGGGCGGTGGCGCAGGGCATCAGGGGTTGCCGGGGGTGTCAACTCACGGCGAAGCGCCGCCGCAGGTTGCGCAGCATGGCGAATACCAGCGGCCACAACACCATGCCGAGCAGCGAAGGTGTCCAATACAACCAGGACTGGGTCGGGCGTCCCATGATGCCGTTGACCCAGAGTATCAGCAACTGGTTCAGCGCCAGCAGTACCAGCACGGTGATCGACTGCTGCCACACCGGGTACAGGCGGATGCGCTGGTGCAGCTTCAGTGTGAGAAAAGCGACCACCGTGAGGGCCAGGGCGTGCTCGCCCAGCAGCGTGCCGGTGAGTACGTCCATGAGTATGCCCACCACCCAGGCCACGCCGACGCCGACCCGCTGGGGCAGTGCCATGCACCAGTAGATCAACACCAGGGCCACCCAGTCCGGACGGGCGATGCGCGCCCACTCCGGCAGCGGCACGATGGTCAGGACCATGGCGACCAGGAATGTCAGTGCGATGATGCCGCCGCCATGGTGGCGTACCAGTGTGGTCATTTCGCGCGGGTCGCCGCCTGACGTTTGCGGTCTGCGTGGTGCTTATCCCCCGTGCCGTCGGCGGCACGGTCATGGGGCTTCACCCGATGGTCGCCGGGCCACACCAGCAGCACTTCGCGGCTCTGGTTCAGATGGGCCAGGGGCATGGCGCTGACCTGGGCGAACGGTTGGCCGGGGTCCTGTTCGACGGAGGTGACCACGGCCACCGGGTAGCCCGGCGGGAAGTGCCGGCCCAGGCCGGAGGTCACCAACAGGTCGCCCTTGCGGATGTCGGCGTTGTTGGGCAGGTGCGGCAGCTCCAGGCGGTCGATGGCGCCGGTGCCGAAGGCGATGCTGCGCAGCCCATTACGGTTGACCTGGACCGGAATGGCGGAGTTGGGGTCGGTGATCAGCATGGCCGTGGAACTCAGCGGTCCGACCTGCACCACCTGACCCATGACCCCGTCGGCGTCCAGCAGGGGCTGCCCCTGGTACACATGCTCCATGGAACCCTTGTTCAGCAGTATCTCGTGTTTGTAGGGGTCCAGGTTCACGGACAATATCTCAGCGATGAGCACCCGTTCGCCCACCTTGAAGGACGACTGCAGCAGCTCGCGCAGCCTGATGTTTTCGGCTTCCAGGGCGGAGAGCTTCTGCAGCTGGGCCTTGAGCAGCAGACGCTGGGTGCGCAGGCTGGCGTTTTCCTCTTCCAGCCGCCGGCGGCTGGTCAGGTTCTCCTTCAGCCACTCGCCGGCTTCAACCGGAAAATTCACGACATACTGCAGCGGATAGACCACCACCGACAGGGCCGATCGGACCTGGTTCAGGTGATGCTGGCGGTGGTCGACGGTCATCAGGACCACGGACACCAGCACGAATACCACCAGCCGCGCGGTGATGGACGGTCCTTGGGTGAAGAGTAACTTTATGGTGATCCTCGCGTCGCAAACAGGGGGCGGGACTGGCCTGACGGGCTACTCGACCGCGAACAGGTCGCCGCCCTTTTCATCCATCATCTCCAGTGCCCGGCCGCCGCCGCGGGCCACGCAGGTGAGCGGATCGTCCGCCACCACCACCGGCAGGCCGGTTTCTTCCATCAGCAGCCGATCCAGGTCGCGCAGCAAGGCACCGCCGCCGGTGAGCACGATGCCCCGTTCGGCTACGTCGGCCCCCAGCTCGGGAGGCGTCTGTTCCAGGGCGGTCTTGACCGCCCCCACGATCCCCGACAGCGGCTCCTGGAGCGCTTCCAGGATCTCGTTGCTGTTGAGGGTGAAACTGCGGGGTACGCCCTGGGCCAGGTTGCGCCCCTTGACTTCGATCTCGCGCACCTCGGTGCCCGGAAAGGCCGACCCGATCTCATGCTTGATGCGTTCGGCGGTGGCCTCGCCGATCAGTGTGCCGTAGTTGCGGCGCACGTAATTGATGATGGCGTCGTCGAAGCGGTCGCCGCCGATGCGTACCGACGCCGAGTAGACGATGCCGTTCAGGGAGATCACCGCCACCTCGGAGGTGCCGCCGCCGATATCCAGGACCATGGAGCCCTTGGCCTCGTCCACCGGCATGCCCGCGCCGATGGCGGCCGCCATGGGTTCTTCGATCAGATAGACCTCGCGGGCCCCGGCGCCGGCCGCCGATTCCTTGATGGCGCGCCGCTCCACCTGGGTGGAGCCGCAGGGCACGCACACCAGCACCCGCGGGCTGGGTTTGAAGAAGCGGGTTTCGTGCACCTTGTGTATGAAGTGCTGGAGCATCTTCTCGGTGACGGTGAAGTCGGCGATGACGCCGTCCTTCAGCGGCCGGATGGCGATGATGTTCCCGGGCGTGCGGCCCAGCATGCGCTTGGCTTCCAGACCCACGGCGGCGATGCTCTTGGGACCTCCGGGGCCGCGGTCCTGGCGGATGGCCACCACCGAGGGTTCGTCCAGGACGATGCCCTGTCCCCGTGCATAGATCAGTGTGTTGGCGGTGCCCAGATCGATGGAAAGGTCATTGGAGAACAGCCCCAGTAAGCGCTTGAACATTTGATATAGGCCCAGCCGTGGGAAAAATCGACAAAGTACTGTAGCAACGGGGGGGGCTTTGGGCAAGCAGGCAAATGTGCTAACGTTCGCATTTTAACCGGCCTTCGAACCTTCACGGAGTGGTTATGGCGCTGGACCCGTCCGAGGTGCGTAAAATCGCCCACCTGGCGCGGTTGGGAATCGACGAACAGGACATCCCCGCGTACGCCCGCAACCTGTCCGATATCCTGGCCTTCGTCGAGCAACTCAACGCGGCCGACACCAGCGACATCGCACCGTTGGCCCATCCCCTGGACGCGACCCAGCGGCTGCGTTCCGACGCGGTCACCGAAGTCGACCAGCGCGACCATTTCCAGTCCATTGCCCCCCAGGTGGAAGCCGGTCTCTACCTGGTTCCCAAAGTGATCGAATAGACAGGCGGACCTGGGCGCGCCGGCGTACCGTGGGCGGCGCCCGCCCATGTCCGGGGTGAGACATGCACACCAAGACCATTGTTGAACTGGGCGCCGGCCTGCGGGCAGGCGAGTTTTCCAGTGAAGAGCTGACCCGCCGTTTCCTGGATCGGATCAAGCGCCATGACCGCCGGCTGAACAGCTTCGTCACCGTCACCGAGGCGGCTGCCCTGGAGCAGGCGCGCGCCGCCGACCGGCGGCTGGCCTCGGGCGACGCCGGTCCCCTCACCGGGATTCCTTTTGCCCACAAGGACATATTCTGCACCGAAGGGGTCAAGACCAGCTGCGGCTCTCGCATGCTGGACAACTTCACCGCTCCCTACGACGCCACCGTGACCGCCCGCCTCAAGGATGCCGGCGCCGTCATGCTGGGCAAGACCAACATGGACGAGTTCGCCATGGGGTCGTCCAACGAGACCAGCTACTACGGGCCGGTGCGCAATCCCTGGAACACCGATGCCGTGCCCGGCGGCTCCTCCGGTGGTTCGGCGGCGGCGGTGGCCGCCCGCCTGGCGCCTGCCGCGACCGGCACTGACACCGGCGGCTCCATTCGTCAGCCGGCCGCCCTGTGCGGCATCACCGGCATCAAGCCCACCTACGGCCGGGTGTCCCGCTACGGCATGATCGCCTTCGCCTCCAGTCTGGACCAGGGCGGCGTCATGGCCGGCACGGCCCAGGACTGCGCCATGCTGCTGGAGGCCATGGCCGGCTTCGACGAGCGCGATTCCACCAGCGTTGATCGGCCCGTGGACGACTATCCGGCCGCGCTGGACCAACCCCTCAAGGGCCTGAAGATCGGGCTGCCCCGGGAGTATTTCGGGGAGGGGCTGGAACTGGCCGTGGGCGAGGCCGTGGAAGCCGCCATCGAGGAGTTCCGCAAGCTCGGCGCCGAGGTGCGCGACATCAGCCTGCCCAACACCCACCTGGCGGTGCCCACCTACTACGTGGTGGCGCCGGCCGAGTGCTCGTCCAACCTGTCCCGTTTCGATGGCGTGCGCTTCGGATACCGGTGCGAGAACCCAGCCGACCTCACCGACCTGTACGTGCGGTCCCGGGGTGAGGGCTTCGGGCCGGAGGTCAAGCGACGCATCATGGTGGGCACCTACGCCCTGTCGGCGGGCTACTACGATGCCTACTACCTGAAAGCCCAGCAGGCCCGCCGCCTGATCCGTGACGATTTCCAGCGTGCGCTGGGCGAAGTGGACGTCATCATGGGGCCCACGTCGCCGACGGTGGCGTTCCGTCTGGGGGAGAAGACCGACGACCCGGTCACCATGTACCTGTCGGATATCTACACCATTGCCGTCAATCTGGCCGGTCTGCCCGGCATGTCGGTGCCCGCAGGGTTCGTGGAAGGGCTGCCGGTGGGTCTGCAGATCATCGGCAATTATTTTTCCGAAGCGCGCCTGCTGAACGTGGCGCACCAGTATCAGCAGGTCACCGACTGGCATCGCCGGGTACCCGAGGACTTCGTCTAGGCGGGGCGGACGACAACAGCTTTCTTGCCACAGAGGTCACCGAGAGCACAGCGATATTATTGTGGCCGGGGCTGCGTGCGTATCGTAGGCCCCCTTGGTGCAGGGACACGTTCAGACTGACTGCGGCAGACGGGAAAGCAAGCGGTGCCTGGTGGTGATGCCCGTCTTTCCCTGGCGCACTCTCCGGCGGTGCTCTCTGTGGCCTCTGTGACCTCTGTGGCAAACCATTCAAGAGGACGTAACGATGGAATGGGAAACGGTTATCGGGCTGGAGATCCACGCGCAGCTCGCAACCACCAGCAAGATCTTTTCGGGGGCCTCGACGGCCTACGGCGCCGCTCCCAACACCCAGGCCTGTGCGGTGGACCTGGGGCTGCCGGGGGTGCTGCCGGTGCTCAACGAAGAGGCCGTGCGCATGGCCGTCAAGTTCGGTCTGGCCACTCATTCCACGGTGGCGCCGCGCTCGGTGTTCGCCCGCAAGAACTACTTCTATCCGGACCTGCCCAAGGGCTACCAGATCAGCCAATACGAGCTGCCCATCGTCCACGACGGCTGGATGGACGTTGAGCTCGATGACGGCACGGTAAAGCGCATCGGCATCACCCGCGCCCACCTGGAAGAGGACGCCGGCAAGTCCCTGCACGAGGAGTTCCGGGACATGACCGGCATCGATCTCAATCGTGCCGGCACCCCGTTGCTGGAGATCGTTTCCGAACCGGACATGCGTTCGGCCAAGGAAGCCATCGCCTATATGAAGAAGCTGCATTCCCTGGTGCGCTATCTGGAGATCTGCGACGGCAACATGCAGGAGGGTTCCTTCCGCTGCGACGCCAATGTGTCGGTGCGGGTAAAGGGCCGCCACGAGTTCGGCACGCGCGCCGAGATCAAGAACCTGAACTCCTTCCGGTTCGTGGAGCGGGCCATCAACTTCGAGGTGGAGCGCCAGATCGACGTGCTGGAAGGCGGCGGCAAGGTGGTCCAGGAGACCCGGCTGTACGATGCCGACAAGGGCGAGACCCGTTCCATGCGCGCCAAGGAGGAGGCCAACGACTACCGGTACTTCCCCGACCCGGACCTGCTGCCCCTGGAGCTGGAAGACACTTTCATCGCCGGCGTCGAGAAAAACCTGCCCGAGCTGCCCGACGCCAAGAAGACCCGCTTCGTCGAACAGTACAGCCTGTCCCCCTACGACGCCGGGGTGCTGACCGCCACCCGGGAAATGGCGGACTACTACGAAATGGTGGTTGAGAGTGCCGACTGCGATCCCAAGTTGGCCGCCAACTGGGTGATGGGCGAGTTGTCCGGATATCTAAACAAGGACGGACTCGAGGTCACCGAAAGCCCGGTGGGTGCGGTGCAGCTGGGCGGGCTGATCAAGCGCATCGCCGACGACACCATCTCCGGGAAGATCGCCAAGCAGGTCTTCGAGTCCATGTGGGCCGGCGAAGGCGACGCCGACCAGGTGATCGAGCAGAAGGGCCTGAAGCAGATTACCGACACCGGCGCCATCGAGACCATCATCCACGAGGTGCTGGAGAAGAATCCCAAGCAGCTCGAGCAGTATCGCGGCGGCCAGGAGAAGCTGTTCGGCTTCTTTGTCGGCCAGGTGATGAAGGCGACCCAGGGGAAGGCCAACCCGGGCCAGGTGAACGCCCTGCTGAAGAAGCTTCTGCAGGGCTAGCCGTTCTGTCCGATCGGACCTGTGCTGATTAATAAGAGCCACGGAACCCACGGAATCCACGGAACGGAAGAGGTAAAAGCAAAGGCGCCACGGAAGACACGGAAAGCACGGACGGGAGAAGGGTGTAGAGAGTGTTGGCGTATTGAAACTGATGTCTATCGCTCTCGCCGTGTGGTACCGCATGAACGATTTTTCTTTTCCGTGTCTTCAGTGCTTTCCGTGGCGAATTTCGCTTTATGGGCTGGGCATGCCGGGTATGTCTGCAAGAGCCACGGAACCCACGGAATCCACGGAAGCAAGAACTTGGATTAGACCAGGACGCCATGGGAAACAGGTTGGTCCATCTATCCTGCCGCGCCTGAAAACGAAGATTTATTTCCGTGCTTTCCGTGGCGCATTTTTTCCAGTTTTCGATGAGTGGGTAATCCGTTCGTGAATCGTGCGCCCGCAGAGTACGGCATATGATGGAAGGCGATACCCTGCAGCGCTTCGTGCTGGAGCGGACCAACGTGCGCGGTGAGCTGGTTCACCTGGACGCGACCTGGCGGGCGGTGCTGGAGCGCCATGACTATCCGGCCCCGGTGCGCGACCTGCTGGGCGAGGCCATGGCCGCCGCGGCGCTGCTGGCGGCGACGGTGAAGACCGATGGTTCGCTGATCGTGCAGGTCCAGAGCGAAGGGCCCGTGCGGCTGCTGGTGGTGCAGGCGGAGTCCGGGCGCACCCTGCGCGGCATGGCGCAGTGGAAGGGCGAGGTGCCGGCCCAGTCATTCGAGCGCATTGTCGGGCCGGGGCGTCTCGCAATCACTCTTGATCCGGGGCTGGGACGCGAGCGCTACCAGGGGATTGTGCCCTTGGAGGGCCACCGCACCCTTTCCGCGGCGCTGGAGGATTACTTCGACCGTTCCGAGCAGCTTCCCACCCGGCTGTGGCTGGCGGCGGATGGCACGCGGGCGGCCGGCATGCTGCTGCAGGCACTGCCCGGGCCGGAACCCGATCCCGATGCCTGGGGGCGGGCGTTGCACCTGGGTTCCACGCTCACCAGCGAAGAACTGCTGGAACTGCCGCCCCGGGAGGTCGTGCGGCGTCTGTTTCATGAAGAGGACGTCCGGGTGTTCGATCCGGAGCCCATGAGCTTCCGTTGCGGTTGTTCCCGCCAGCGCATCGCCCGGGTGCTGCGTGGGCTGGGCTACGACGAGGTGCGTTCCATCCTCGATGAGGAGGGGGTGGTGGAATCCCATTGCGAGTTCTGCAACCAGCGTTACGTATTCGATCCCGTGGACGTGGAAGAGCTGTTCGCCGCCGCCGATCAGCCGGACGTACCTCCGACACGCCATTGACCGGCCCGGCCGACGGTGATCGCCCGTCGTCTACCGCTCGGCGATGAGGTCCACGGCGACGAACCGCGATGCTGCCAGCCGCCAGGCGCGCACTTCAAAACCCCGCCGGCCCGGTGAGAGGATCAGATACAGGACCTGGGGATAGGCGGCCTCCTGCAGGTCTACCGCCGAAGGTGAGGACGGACCGCGGGGATGGGAATGGTAGATGGCGAACAGGGTTTCGCCACGCTCACGCATGGTGCGCATGGCATCCAGCTGGCCCCGGGTATCCATGTCGAACCGCGCTGCCGGATCTCGAGCGGCATTGTCGACGGGATAGCAGCTGACCGGCACCCCGCGGCGCGCTCCCAGCAGGCCGCAGACTTCGACAGTCGGGGATTGCGCGGCATGGGTTTGCATGCACACCAGCAGTGATTCGGGGATGGTTACGCGGGTCATGGGCAGATCGATTCCCCGGGCGGCTGCGTGGCGACTCTGCGACCACAGCCGATGCCGAGCAACGCCGGTTTTCGGGTCCTGTGGCCTGCCCGGTTAATATGCCTGCAGTGACGGCCGCTGCAAACCCGCCGTAGGTTGGGCTGAGCAGCCCGAAGCCCAACAACAGCCCGGAAGGACCGCTAACACGCCCGACGCCCCGCACCCGAAGCCGCCCCGCAGCCGGCGCCACAGAGAGGCGATGCACATATGAAGTCCGACACATGACCCGTTGCGTTTCCATAACTCCGTTCGGTTGCCCGACAGCGTCGGCGTGACGGTGTCGTGAGCGCGAGGGAATGATCCATTGAATCCGCATATCCTGTTGGCCAGCGACCTGGATCGCACCCTGCTGCCGAACGGCACGCAGGAGGAATCCCCTGCGGCCAGGCCGCTGCTGCGGGCCATGGGGCGGCGTGCCGAGATCGCGCTGGCCTATGTGAGCGGCCGCCACCTGGCGCTGGTGGATGCCGCCATCGCGGAGTTCGATGTTCCTGTGCCTACCTATGTCATCGGTGATGTGGGTTCCACCATCTATTACCGCGAAGGCGGACGCTGGGTGTCGTGGACACAATGGGGCGACGCCATTGCACCGTGCTGGAATGGTTATACCGGCTCGCAGCTGATGCCGTTGTTCGAGGATCTGCAGGACCTGCGGTTGCAGGAGCCCGCTCGGCAGATGAATCACAAGCTGAGCTACTACACCGCCACCGACATCGACCGGAACGCGCTGCTGGCGGAGATGAAGCGGCGCCTGGCGGGGCGCGGGGTGCGGGCCAGCCTTATCTGGAGCATGGACGAGACTTCCGATACCGGGCTGCTGGACGTGCTGCCGGAGACGGCGACCAAGCTGGGGGCGTTGCGTTTCCTGATGCAGACCCATGGTTTCGCTCTGACCGACACGGTATTTGCCGGCGACAGCGGCAACGACCTGCCCGTGCTGACCAGCGAGCTGCAGGGCATTCTGGTTGCCAACGCCCAGGACCAGGTGCGGGAAGAGGCCGAGCGTCTGGCCCGGGCGGCGGGCCACGAAGGTCAGCTCTACCTGGCCCACGGGGGATTTCTCGGCATGAACGGCAACTATTGCGCCGGCGTGCTGGAGGGGCTGGCCCACTATATCCCCCGCACCCGCGAGTGGATGGAGGCTGCACTGCGCGATTCCGGTCTGTGATGCGGTGGGCCTCAAAAAAACAAAAATGCGCCACGGAAAGCACGGAAAGCACGGAAAGAAATCTTCGATTGCGGGTGCACGCCTATCGGCCGATCGGCTT
>CAZNBB010000040.1:0-1422 GCA_964571225.1 uncultured Gammaproteobacteria bacterium | reverse complement strand
TTCCGTGGGTTCCGTGGCTCTTGCGCACGTACCCGGCATGCCCCGGCCACTAAGCCGAATGGGCCACGGATCCTTACACCGATCTCCCGTCCGTGCTTTCCGTGTCTTCCGTGGCGCTTGTGCCTTTACCTTTTTCCCTTCCGTGGATTCCGTGGATTCCGTGGCTCTTCCACAGACGGGCCGGCGCCGTTGGTCTAGGGCGGGTTGCCGCACACCGGGCAGGCCGGGTCCTTGCGCAGGCGCAGGGTGCGCCATTCGAGGCTGGTGGCATCGAACAGCAGCAGGCGCCCGCACAGGGACTCGCCCAGGTCCAACAGCACCTTGATGGCTTCCAGGGCCTGCAGGCTGCCGATGACGCCCACCACCGGGGCCAGCACACCGTTGGAGGCACAGGTCTGGTCCGGCTCGTCGGCTTCCTTATACAGGCAGCGGTAGCAGGGACTCTCGGGCTGCCCGGGGCGAAACACGGCAACCTGACCTTCCATGCGGATGGCGGCGCCGGAGACCAGCGGTACGCGGTGGCGCACGCAGGCGGCGTTGATGGCAAAACGGGTGGTGAAGTTGTCGCTGGCATCGACCACCAGATCCACCTGTGACACCTGCTCGTCAAGGCGCTGGCCGGCCAGCCGTTCGTTGACGACCGAAACGGACACATCGGGGTTCAGGGACTGCAGGGAGTCGCGGGCCGAGTCCACTTTGAGGCGCCCCAGGTCCTGATGGCGATGCAGCAGCTGGCGCTGCAGGTTGGACAGATCCACCTCGTCGTGGTCGGCGATGGTGATATGGCCGACGCCCGCCGCGGCCAGATAAAGCGCCGCCGGCGACCCTAGCCCCCCGGCGCCCACGATCAGCACCCGCGAGTCCAGCAATCGTTCCTGTCCTTCCAACCCGACGGCGGGCAGCAGGATCTGGCGGCTGTAACGGAGCAGAGCGTCGTGGTCCATGGTCTGCGTCTGGTGATTATGGGGGACTGCAATGATAGTACAGCAACAAAGGCGCCACGGAACCCACGCAAAGGCGAATTCAAAAGCGCCACGGAAGACACGGAAAACACGGACAAATGAATGTTCGTGACGCGCACTGTGATAAACATGGGTGCAAATAAGCGCAGCGCATTGCACCGGAGAGACTGCGACAGGCACAACGAATCCGGTTCCGTGGCGTATCGGAGTTGATGTTTGCCAGCATCGCCATGGTACCAAATGGAGGTATTCTTCTTTTCCGTGCCGGGAGCCGCTGTGGCCTCATCGATCGACTGCCATCCGCCGGTGCGGGTCGGTAAGTGGCTAGCCGTTTTCCGTGCTTTCCGTGTCTTCCGTGGCGCTTTTCTTAAGACGTTTAGAGATACCGCCGCCAGTGCTCCGGGCGTTCGTCCCGGCAGCCGTGGGGGCGGTTCTGGTAATGGGTGACGAAGACCCGCTG